>JAQVZQ010000384.1 GCA_028708095.1 Dysgonamonadaceae bacterium | reverse complement strand
TGATTTCGAGTCAGGTGCCTTCAACCACTCAGCCACATTTCCTTTCTTGTTTTAAAATTTTAACAAAAATATTGAGTTTTTAAAAATCACACTTTGCATAATTAGCTTAGCAAAAAACTACCCACTAAGAGTAGCTTTTTGAATAATTGTGAGCGTTCAGCAGATAGAACCCATCTGTTCATTGCCCCACAAGGCGATTTAAGACCTTTTTAGTATATCAGTCTGAGCCTTCTCGTGCGTAGGTGAAATGTTACTTTCCTCGAGCCATGTCTGATAATAAATCCTGCCATTGCCACCATTGATCTAATGCTTGCCCGAACAGTAATTCAAACCTTTCTAGTGGTCTGCTAAATTTTTCGTACGCCTTAAGGGTTGATTGCAGATCTTTTTCTTTAGAAATACTTTTGTAGCGAGCTTTAATTTTTAAGTAGGCTTGGTATGTAGCGTTTGGTATATAAGCTTGTCTTAATATCTCATCCTGTTCTCTTGCTCCTGACTTCAAAAATCCATCATGATAAGTAATGGTATTACTTTCGATTCGATATTTTGCATCATAAACATTCGCACCCAATGCTTTATATTCGTCACTGTTTTGATACTCAAACATCTTAAGCATATGGCTTAAATCCTTTGCCTCCGTAAAAGGAAGCTCCGACGATTGCTCGTCAATATCTTCAATTCTTGATTGTAGGTCAAATAAAATAATCTTCTTCACGTTAGGCAAACTTATAGAAATTCCTTTCTGTAGTTGTTTTACAATCTGTGCGGCGAGTTCTCTATAAACGATCTTATTATCACCAGAGTATTTCTGTAACCACTTTGGAGCCTTGCTGGCAAAATATACAGCATGCCCACTATGCTGAATTTTTACAAATAAGTTGCCGACAGTGACAAAGAGCACACGAGCTATTACAGCGGTCATCTGAGGATTGTGTTCGTCGTTATGCTGTGCGGAATTTCGATAAGAATGGCAAACGGAAATAATGGTCTCATCTTTCTTGGTCAAGATAGCTTTCGCATTGTTTCTAATCATCTCTACCTTTCCATGAATATTATCTTTTGCCTTTTTAAGTTGCTCTTTAGTGTATTTTGGCTTGTTGTATAAACTAAAAAACCTATCTTCAGAAAATTTATAGTCGCAGTATCTAAGCATTAAGATATCCGCCAAATTATCTAACAGGATAATTGCCATACGAGCCTTGTTCGGGGAATCGGATTTGATTAACTCAGCACAAACCTCCAACTGTTCTATGACTAGTCGGTATCTTTGATCATGATCTTCTGTGTATGAAAATTTAGACATATATCTTTTTCAGATTAGAAGTTAATTTAATAACCAGGTTATACATTTCCTAATCTCAGTAGCATCTATTGCTGCTCTATCTAAAGTATTCTTTTTTACATTTTCACAAAAATTTGACCACTCTTGATCGTTTTTTGATTTCAAGCCTAGAGGTTTTTCTATTGCCCCTGTTTTCCATACCCAGATATTGTTCGCAAGTAATTTTTTATGAATTGCTTCGATATTTTTTTGAATAGTTGCTTCGGAAGCTAATATCTCATACGCATCACTTGCTCGTAATGCTGAATCTCCGTTTGCAAATTTTTTTGTTGGCAAACCAGCAGGATCAAGTGCAATATTATTCACTGTTGAAATTGATTTTAAATGACTTAGGCAAGCTTTTATATCTGTATCATTTGCAGTAATAAAACCATCTGTAATCGCCCCTCTGAAAGCATAATCCAAATCAACAATTGCTTTTACAGGCAAATCCATTACATGCAAAATGTCCATTGATTTTTTTGTGTTTTCTACACCACCCTGTGAGACTAAGGCACATTTATGTAGTCCTAGAGTTCTACTTGTCTCAATTTTTATTAATTCAGGCATGATTCTATGTTCAGTAGCGCCCTCAGTTAGTATTATCTTTTCTGAAAATAATATTTGACTTGAATTAGTCAAAGAAAACAAGAGTTCAATTTGATGTGGGGCATTTTTTTCAATTTGTGCGATTGCTGATGATAAAGTCTTACGCGCAAAAGTTCCTCTTGTTTTATTTTTTTGAATAAGAACTGTTGTTGCAATGTCCTCCGACGTTATCATCATTGGAGAATGTGTCGAGAAAATAACTTGATATCCCTGAGTCGATAGCTTTTTAAATGAATCTCTAACAACTTCAATGGCTTGAGGATGGAGGTATAATTCCGGCTCATCAACAAGCAATAGTGTGTTTGTTGCAAAACCTTGGTTTGTTCTTTTTAATTCTGCTAAATGCTGAATTAACGCCATCTGTATAGATCTTTGTGCTCCATGACCAAGCGATGATACATCTCGCCCGTTTAATATTTGTTCCTCATAAACCTTAATTGTCCCTTTATTAAAAACTTCTTTTAACTCTGGTGTTGGTATATGAATTTTAATATTTATTCCAGGGAAAAATGAATCAATTTTACTATTTACTTGAGTATCAAAATTATTTAATTCTGCAACACGAGTATTTCCATCAGCACTCAAAAGACCCTTTACGCTATCAAGGGCATTTTTAACATCCGTACCATATTGAGTTTCAATCGGACCAAGAATCTCAGCGAGTAGTTTCGCAATTGTAGTACCCGCCTTTGACTTACTTACGTCTTCTTCTGCATTTTCCATTGCACCAATTTGGATCGGTTCAGGGAAAAGAGCAGATAATGCTTCAGTCAATCCGTTTGGATTGGGAACGTATTTATTGTTAACATCGTCGTATACTTCAATCTTGATTTTTGCGACTGAATCACCTGGCGAATTTTGGATTTGTTTAATTTTTAATACTTCACCAGTAACGTATTTTTCTATACTGGTTTTATGACCAGGATCCATTGTTTGTAGCAAAGCCGAGCTTATTCCTTCGATCTTACCCTCAATAATTATTGGCTGATCAGCCTGGTTGAAATACTCAGAACTCAAGCTCGTTCTACGTAATAGCCATTTTATTGCACTAAGTATATTTGATTTTCCAGCGTTATTGTAACCGACGAGCGCCGTGTAGTCTGATAACTCAAAAGTTTCATCAATAATTGATTTATAGTTTGTTACTTTAATTTGTGAAAGTCTATGATTCATTATAAATTCACAAGCTTCTCGTGCTAGCTCTTTAAGGTGACCTTACGGGGAATCGAACCCCGATTTCATCCGTGAAAGGGACGTGTCCTAACCGTTAGACGATAAGGCCATCCAAACTAAAAATCTTTTAAAATAAAAGATTTAAAGTTTAGAAAAAAATTAT
>JAQVZQ010000060.1 GCA_028708095.1 Dysgonamonadaceae bacterium | reverse complement strand
CCATACCGGGAAGTGGTGGAATATTTGCAATTTTTTCTTCAATGTACACTTCAACAGCTTCCTCCAATACTTCTTTGAAACCCAGAAGGTGTAAATCAACTTTACGTTCAATGAAACTTTCAGTATATTCTTCTTCAATCTGACCAAAGGGTAGTATATCAACGACCAGGTTCTTTTGATGAGAAAAGAACCGATAATCATCCTTTATTCTCTTAAAGCCTTTGGATTCTAAATCTTTGCTTATTTTTTAATATTCATCTGTATTGGAAATCATGATTGCAAAATCGATATCTCTTGTACCACGACTTGGTTTAATCCCGTCCTTAACCCGTATTATTCAAGGTTTTAGCTTTGCGTAGATGCAAGGCGTCGAACTCCGCCGATATAGTCCACTATTTCAAGGAGTTTGCAACGAAGCAGATGCGTAAAGATAAAAGCGAACATAGCCAAAACTGGGTCTAAAAAATAATGCTTATAAATAAATAAGTTGCTGATTAATAGATACTATTACGATTATTAACAATAGAGTGATGAATATGCGGGTTAAGTAATTCTAATGCTATAGCGTTTGCCCCAATCAAGTAGTAAGGGATTTGATGTTCCTTCATGATTTCGTCAATACAATCGAAAGTTTCTTTAAAGAATGGGGTAGATAATTCTTTATAAGTTTGGTTGGATGTATTCATTGTAAATTATTTCTGCGGTTTCATTATTCCTTTTTCCACCTTCCAGTAGTAAGTCTGCATACACCAAAATAGCAGGAGCTGTTGGTTGGTTTTCATTTTGCTGCCAAAACATTTCCAGCACTTCTATATCCCCGTCAGTATTGGGTTTAAGCTTGTAATTTCTCATTAGGTCAATACGGTTTTCTCGAGTGTAAATTGTTAATCTTTCTGGACGTAAATAGTTGGTTAAAATATCGGCAGCAGGTTCTCCACCCCAAACAGTAACTTTATTGTTGAGTTTTATCTCCTTCCAGTCTCCTTGAAAAACATATTTTTCTTTTCTGAGTGTGGGTTTTAGTGTTGTTGCATATTCTGTGATCCATCTTTCCAGCAAACCTTTGCGGTTTTCCCATACATACTCACGTCTGTTTAATGGGAGCAAATACTTTGTCTCTTGGAGTCCTTTAATTATTTGAGGAATATTTCCTAACGCTACATTAGCATTTTTTGCTAATTCTCTTTGGGTAAGATTGATATCTTCTTTATGTTGCAAAAGATAGAATAGTACTTTTAGGCCTGTCTTTGTGAAAGCCCTGTTGCCTTGGGTTCTTTCTGTATCAATTGTCTTTTGATCATTAATAAAAAGATACACTTTATCTCTTTTAAGGAATATGTTGCCGTTGGATTCTAAATAAGGAATTCCTTTTTGCTGTAGTGCTTCTTTAACTCTTGGGAAAATATGATTACCTATCAATAAAAAATCATCATAATCCTTATGATAAAGTTCTATCTGATGTAATTGATGTGGACGAACTTCATTCTTAACATCCACTGTAAATAAATAATTATCTTTGTTTATTTCTAAATTCAGTTCACCATCAAGCTTCAACCTATCATTTAAAGTAACGGTATTATGCCATTTGCCTTCAATCCCGGTTGCTATTTGAAGGTTTTTAAGAGCGATATGTACAATTTCATTCTTCATTTGTTCACAAAGATACACTGTTCACGTAACGTGAACAAGCAAGTTTAGTGAACAAGGTTGTATTTAATGTTAAACATAACGATTATAGATATAAAAAGTGCATTTTGAAAAGTTAGGCTCATTTACTCTCCATCAGCTTCGATACTTTCAGGAGTCGACCGCATTGCCTCCATGTACTGCAAAATCTTTAATGCTATAAACAGAGGGCATTATAAAGTTTGTGATTCATGAGATTGCTAAATAGGTAGTTAAGATGGTCGATAATGTTTGAGAGCCATTGCAATGAATTATATTCATGTTTCATCAGGAATTACTCTTAAAAGATATAGTGGTCGTTTTGATACTCTTTATCCATCACAGGAAGTAAGTTTTTAACTTGTCCGGTAACTTGTCCGGTAACTTGCTCGGTGACTTGTTCGGTAGCTTGGTCGGGTGGCAATGGACCATTGCTTACTTTATTAAGAGAAAGATAAGATCAATAAAAATAATCTTTTACACCTATAAATATTAACGTGGATAACAAAACGTACTTTCTTATCCACGTTGTGCAGATATGCACAACAAAACGCATATTCTTGTGCACATAACAATGATATGCACACGAAAAGGCACTTTCTTGTGCATGTTGAAAAATGAAATCAGTTTAAAATACTTCTTTATTGTATACTACGACTATACAATACAGACAATATATGAACTAGTGTGATGGCTTATCAATATTTCACTCTCTTCCACCAAAGTCAATAGCTTAGAAGTGTCTTATTTTATTTCGGAAAGTCTACAAATTGCTAAATATATCTCCTGAGCCAATTATTTTAGTTATTCGGCTCATATATATACAGAATAATGAGCCGATTAATTGTTGTAATCGGCTCATTACTAATTTCGATATAGTTATCTACAACTATTATATAAATTATAATCTTACTAATCCATCAATTGTACTATGTTAATATGATTTCATTATTGTAAACTAATGTGAGAGTTATTTTTTGTACATTTGTATAAATATAATATGTTTAATAATAGAAACACTTACACCTCTTCTGGAACTAAACAAATATTAAATGATTAATCCATACCAAGCAAAATACTATGCTTATGAGTTGTCAAAAAAGGCAACAGCTGACAGCCCAGAAAAGTTCGGAGCAACTCTTATGGATGCTAAAGTTGAGCTCAATCCACATCAGATTGAAGCAGCTCTTTTTGCATTCAAATCCCCTTATTCAAAAGGAATAATTCTGGCTGATGAAGTTGGATTGGGAAAAACCATTGAAGCAGGAATATTATTAAGTCAAAAATGGGCAGAAGGAAAAAGAAGGATTTTAATTATTTGTCCCTCTTCTCTCCGTAAACAGTGGGTGAATGAAATGGCTGATAAGTTTTATTTGAATGCCGAAGTTTTAGAAACCCCTTCATTCAATAGGAAAGTGAAAAACGGGATGCGCAATCCTTTCGATTCAACAGATTCTATAAAAGTGTGTAGTTATCATTTTGCACGCAGACGAGCAGACGAAATTATGCTCACATCGTGGGACTTAATAGTAATTGATGAGGCACACTATTTGCGGAATGTATATAAACCCAGAAATGTTACTGCAAAGGAGATTCAAAGAGCAACCAAAGACTATAAAAAAGTTCTATTAACTGCCACTCCCTTACAAAATAGGTTGGAAGAGTTGTACGGTTTGGTCTCTTTTATTGATCCTGATCTGTTTGGTGATATTAAAGCTTTCAGAAAAAAATATGTTCTGGAATCCGGTGATCAAGATATCGTAGCACTAAAAAGCAGGCTTAAAGATATTGTTCATAGAACATTACGACGTGATGTGAGGGAATTTATCAATTATAGAGAGCGGATTCCTCTCACACAAGAGTTTCAACCATCTCCAAAAGAAATAGAACTATATGAAAGTGTATTAGAGTATTTGCGAAGAGATGAAACATATGCTTTTCCATTGGCTCAAAAACATCTGATGCAATCTGTAATTTTCAAACTTTTAGGCTCTTCCTCCTTTGCAGTAGGTAGAACTTTGGAAGCATTGATTAGAAGATTAGAGAAGCTTTTAGAAAACTCGAAAGTCGTAGATGATGAATTGTACGAAATGTTTTTGGAAGAATATGAAAACCTGGATGATGAAATTGATGAAGTAGAAGAGGATGAAGAAGAGGATGAAGAAGAAGTAAATGAAATTACATTTGAGGATAAGTTAGCTATTGAGGAAGAAATAAAACAACTAAAAAGTTTTCTACTATTAGCCAACTCCATCGAGCACAACGAAAAAGGTGAAAAGCTATTAATGGCTTTAGAAACTGGTTTTGAAAAACTGGATGAACTGGGTGCGAATAAAAAAGCTTTGATTTTCACAGAATCAACACGAACACAAAAATATTTGTTTGAGCGCTTGTCTAAAGAGAAATATGCAGGAAGAATATTGCTTTTTAACGGAAACAATAACGATGAAGTCTCAAAAGAAATTTATCAAGCTTGGAAAGAAGATGAAAAGAATGTTGACAAGGTAACGGGCTCAAGATCTGTAGATATTAGGCATGCTTTAGTAGATGCCTTTGAAAGTGATAATTTTGATATCATGATAGCCACCGAGGCGGCAGCGGAAGGAATCAACCTTCAGTTTTGTAGTATGGTTGTCAATTACGATTTGCCTTGGAACCCACAAAGAGTAGAACAAAGAATTGGTCGTTGTCATAGATATGGACAGAAGTTTGATGTAGTGGTGGTCAACTTCATCAATGGCTCCAACGCTGTTGAAAGAAGAGTCTATGAGTTGCTGGAAAGTAAGTTTAAACTTTTTGATGGTGTATTTGGTGCTTCAGATGAAATTTTAGGCACCATAGAAAGCGGAATGGATTTCGAAAAAAGAATTGCTGAAATTTATAAGCAATGTAGAACACAAGAAGAGATTGAAGAATATTTCAATCTACTACAAGAAGAGTTTAAAGAACAAATTGATGAGCGGGTAAAGCAAGTGCAATCTCAATTGTTCGATAATTTTGAGTATTCTGTTATTGAAAAGTTGAGATACACCCTGTCTGAAACCCTAGTGTTTATCGAAAAGTATGAGAAATGGTTGTGGGAACTGACGCGTTATTATTTGAGAAACAAAGCCCAATTTATTTTTGATGATTATACTTTCATTCTTAATAACGGAGAAAGGTATACTTTAAATAAGGCACGAACGGATGCCAAGCGTTTTTTTATCAATGGAAATGTAGCCCAAGAAATAATAAATCTGGGTAAAAAAGAAGCTACACCCAATGCATTGTTACACTTCGATTTGTCGTCAACCAACATTAGAAATAGTGAAGTTGAGCAGTTGAAGTCTCGAAAAGGACAAATCAGAATCAATAATTTAGAAGTATCTTCGGAGATTGAAACACACAGCGTGTTGCTTTTTGCCGGCATTACCGACGATGGTGAAAGATTGAGCGATGAAAACTGTAGATATATATTAGGATTAGACTCAACTGTTGAGTCTAATAGTATGCGCGTTTCCCCTCTATTGGAAAAACTATTTGTTGAAGTAAAGAAAGAACGTTTAGCGCATCTTGAAGCCACCGATGCAGCTTTGATGCAAAGGGAGTTTAAGAAGTTTCATAATTGGGCGGATGATAAACTGGAGGTCTTAGAAGATGATTTAAAAGAAGCACGAAAAAAAGTAAGAGAGTTGGACCGTGCTTCAATGGAAGACGGACTATCGGCTCATGAAGTGCTTGAAGCGCAAGAAAGATTGGGGAGGGCTAAAAAGAAAGTGCGGAAACTCAGGAATGAGTTGTATGAAAGAGAAGAAGAGATTGAAGAAGAGAGAGATGAGATGATTCTTGAAGCAAAAGATAAATTAGATAGAATAATAACGGACGAAGAAATTTTCACAATTTCTTATGAATTGATATAAATAAAATTATGCCAAACTACAATAAACTCCAATCAGTATTAACAGAAATATTCGAAATTGACAAAGCTGATCTGGATTTCGGTATTTACCGAATTATGAACCAGAAAAGAGTAGATGTTGATAAATTTATTAAGATACAACTACCAAAAGATATAAAAGATATCCTTAGCAAAACGCAATCTATAGATGGTGTACAGCTACAAAAAGAATTAGATCAATTAGGCTCTGGATTAGACAATGCTGGCGTGGTGAGAGAGAGCTCACCCAAATATCTTGAACTTAAAAAAGCGCTAGAAAGCTCGGTGGATCTGTCTGCTATGGAGCAAGAGATATTTTCTCATTTAAGCAGTTTTTTTAAACGCTATTACAACGAAGGAGATTTTATATCGCAACGCCGATACAAAAAGAATGTATATGCCATACCGTATGAAGGCGAGGAAGTGAAATTGCATTGGGCAAATGCCGACCAATATTATATCAAAACTTCGGAATACTTAAAAGATTATGCGTTTCTTCTTCCTACTGATAAGAGTGATAAGAAAAAGACAAAGAAGGTGGTTTTTCAACTAAAAGAAGCCTCCACAGAGCAAAACAACAACAAATCGCAAGGCGATGGCGAAAGACGCTTTGCAATATATGAGGATGAACCCATTGTAGCTGAGGGTGATACACTGTATGTCAATTTCACTTACGAATTACATAAAAAGTCGGTAAAGCAAGATGATTTAATCAAAAAAGCTTTTAAAACTATTTCATCATATATCCCTGTAGCGTTTGCTGATATATGTGCTGCTGGCTTAGCTCCTACCGAAAAGAACAAAACCAGGACCTTAATAGAGAAACACCTGACCGATTATGTGTCTCGAAATACGTTCGATTATTTTATTCACAAAGATTTGGGTGCATTCTTAAGAAGAGAATTAGATTTTTATATCAAAAATGAAATTCTCTATATAGACGATATCAATACAGAAAGTCCAGCATTTTTCACAGCTCAATTGTCTAAAATAAAAGCATTTAAAACTGTTGCCGATAAAATTATCACTTTCTTGGCACAGATAGAAGATTTTCAGAAGAAACTATGGCTTAAAAAGAAGTTTGTCATTCGTACAGATTATTGTATAACTATAGATCGTATTCCCGAAAAGTATCATCAGGAAATTGTAAAAAATAAAGGCCAGGTAGAAGAATGGAAAGAGCTGTTTGATGTAAAAGTTAGCAAGGTAGAAGATTTAGTTTTTGAGCAATTTTTAGTTCTTGACACTAAGCATTTCTCCGATGAGTTTAAAGACAAACTGATAGCTGAGTTCTATAACCTGGATGAAGAGACCAATGGACTATTGATTAACTCGGAGAATTTTCAGGCGTTAAATTTATTGCAAGAGAAGTATTATAATAAAATTCAAACGGTATATATAGACCCCCCTTATAATACTGTACATTCTAAAATTTTATATAAGAATCAATTCGAGCATTCATCATGGTTGTCCTTGATGAATAATAACCACGACTTTACAAGAAACTTTTTTGCAGAAGATTTTACATTTGGTTTAGCAATTGATGATTATGAATATGTTAGGTTAGGAATGTTACTTCAAAACACATTCAGTGGTTTTGATATAAATGATATCATTATAAATCATCATCCTCAAGGTTCAGGTGGAAGGTTATCTCGAACACATGAGCATTTTATTTTAGTTTCTTCAACAGATAGTCCACAATACCTAATAGAAGGTGATGAAACGATTTATGAAGAAAGAAGTTTTATGCGGTCAGGAACTGCAGAAAATAATTATAGATATGGTAGATGGAATAGTTTTTACGCACTTCTATATGACGCAAAGAACGATAAGGTTGTAGGTGTAGAAACTTCACCATTACTTGGAGAAGCATACCCTTTTGAAGATACAAGTGAAGGTTATAAAAGAATATATCCTATTAACAGCAAAAATGAGGAGCGTGTCTGGCGATCTTCATATGAAACTGGTAAAAAAAGAGTTGAAAATGAAGAAATTTTTATTACCAAAGCTGGAGCAATTAAACAAAAGATTATTCATGAAAATAAAGCAGAAGTTGTTTTTAGTAATTGGTCGGGTCCTGAATATAATGCAGGTACTCAAGGTAGTAATATTTTGAGAGATATGGGTATTGATTTTGATTATCCAAAATCAATAAAAACAATGGAGAGAATTATAGAACTTCAATCATTTGGTATTCCAAATAATTTCGTTTTGGATTATTTTGCTGGTTCAGGTTCTACAATCCATGCAGTAATTAACTTAAATAGAGATAAAAATAGATGTAGAAAATATATAGGTGTTGATGTAGGGGATTATTTTGAAAGTGTTATATTAAATCGAACAAAAAAAGTAGTATACACTGACAATTGGAAAAACGGAAAACCTCAAGATACAGAGGGTATATCACAGCTATTTAAATACCAAGTCTTAGAATCTTACGAAGACACTTTAAACAATTTAAAGCTTGCACAAAAAGATTTAGGTAGTTTAGGCTTTGATGAAGAGGCACAAGAAGAGTATTTACTACAGTATATGTTGGATGTAGAAAGTAGAGATCATTTATTTAATGTGGAGATATTCAAAAATCCTTTCGATTATAAATTGAAAGTTACCGAGAACAATGAATTGATCCCCACAAAAGTAGATTTGGTAGAGACTTTTAATTACCTCATTGGCCTGTATGTAGAACACATACAAAGAACCAAAGACATCAAGTTTGTAGAAGGCACCACAAGAGAGGGCATAAAAACATTGGTCATCTGGAGAAACCTGGAAACCACCACCAATAAAGAGACAGAAGAGGTATTCAGAAGATTATTCGAAAGTGAACGCACTTCGGAGTTTCATCAAATATATATCAATGGAGACCATAATCTCACCAATTTCAGAACTGGAGAAGATCAGTTTAAAGTGAAAATGATAGAGGAGACCTTTTTTAATAAGATGTTTAATGTTTAATGGTAAATGATTAATGAATGAAAAGGGACAATGTGGTTAAGGATATGAGTTTCAGGTTTGCTATTCGTATTGTACGTCTGTTTCAATATCTACAATCTGAAAAGAGAGAATTTGTACTCTCAAAACAAATTTTGAGAAGCAGAACAAGGATTAGCCGTTTTATGCCCTGTTGATAATTAATAATTAACATCTAATAATTAAAAAGTAAACTTATAAGTTGATTATATGAGAATAGTTGCTATCTTTGCAGACCGATTATTTGCTTTTCGCTATAAAGACGAAGCAGACAATGAGTATGACAGGTTGTTAGACTTATGGACAGATACTGAATATGTGCGGAACTTTTTGAATGTAAATGATAAGGATATTCCTATCCATAAAACCAAAAGACAATTTGTAGAATATATACGCGAAGATGCCATAAACATTGATGAACAACTAATAAAAATAACAGAAACAACAGATCAATCACTTTCTCATTTCTTTCAACCACTTTACAACAATGAATATCAATTCAAAATATTGTCTCTTCAAAAAGGAAGACAACATTGTTTAAGGCTGTATGCTATAAAAATTGACGAAGATACTTTTGTTATTACTGGAGGAGCTATAAAATTGCCCTTACATCATTTGATGGAAGACCGCGAGCATACAAGGGTAGAGTTGCAAAAATTAGAAAGAGCCAAATCTTACTTGAGAGAAAATGGCGTATTTGACGAAGACTCATTTTTTGAACTTCTAAATGAAAATTAAAATGACAAACAAAGAGAAATTTCTTGCTTTAGTGTCTAAAGAAGAAACACAAACAATAGAAAGAGCCAAGACACGCTTGGCAAAGAAAAGCTACACTAAACTTTCAAATCTTATTGCTTTTGAAATTTTAGAACGATTGGATGAATATGGCTGGTCTCAAAGAAAATTGGCAGAGAAAATGAATGTCTCTCCCCAGCAAGTAAACAAATGGGTGAAAGGCAATGAGAACTTTACCCTAGCCACACTGGCTCGTTTAGGCGAAGTGTTGGAAACTGAGCTCATTAAAGTTCCAAACAGGAGTGAAGTGAAAATTAAACCAACTGTGAAGTTGCCAAACTCCACTTTCGAGTACAAAACTCCAGAAATAACCCCGCAAATTACTCCTATTATTAGAATGAGAGCAGTTATTTAATTTTATAAGAAAGACTTATGTGTAAAAAAGAATTAGACTTCCAATTTCATTTGGTACATATAGAGGATAATCAGTTTTCTACATTCGATGAAATGCTCAATGTGGATAAACCAATAGAGCAGCAAGTAGGTTTTGGCTTTGGTGTCGATATAGAAAGAAAGGTAATTGCTGTATCTGTTGAATTTGTTTTTCAGAAAGAAGAAAAGCCTTTATTGAAACAAAGTTTAACTTGTTATTTTGAAATATCATCGGAAGATTTTGATACCCAATTGAGAAAAGAAAAAGTGGTGGTATTGCCTTGTTGGTTTGGAAAGCATTTAGCCATGCTAACTACCGGTACTGCTCGGGGTGTTTTATTTGCCAATACCAAGAACACACAATTCAATAAGTATATAATAGGCTTAATAAACGTGGATAAAATGTTTAATGAAGATATACATATTGAAATCTAATAGTTAACTTTTAATTAATATAATGGCGAATTTTCACGAATCACTAGTACTCAATAAATACTTACTTTCGCTTTTTGGTATAGATAGCATTGGCAAAAAAATCATTGGTAAAAATGGTGTTGCTATTTTCACAGAACTAAAACTGTCAACAAATGAAGGATATACCGATGAGAACAATACGATTTATCTGCAAAGCTTACTCAATCATCAATACCCTACAGAACAGCTCAACAAGGATATGCTAAGGCAGTATGATGACAACATTGTACGCTTCACCCATGAAATATCTGAAGACAGAGAAGAGCGAATTACTTGGAAGTATTTTCAATACTTATCTTTACTCTTTACCGAAATATATCTGGACAAGTACTTTTCAAACAAAGCTAAGCTTTTGGCAGAGTTGAACCAGTATGTAAAAGAGTATAACGATAAGCAAAGCGAATCTATTTTATTAAAAGGAAATAGGGATGTATTTATTGCTACACCTTTTACTTTAGATGCTCTCAACAAGCTGGCATTTTGGAATGCTACAGGTTCGGGCAAAACTCTGATAATGCATGTAAACATAAAACAGTATTTGCATTATGCTCGTAAATACAATCATCAGCATGAAAATAAGGTATTATTGATTACTCCCAATGCAGGATTGTCGAAGCAACACATAGAGGAGTTTAAACTCTCTAATATTCAAGCTAATATTTTCAATAAAGATGCACCCAGTATGTTCTCGGGGAAAGAGGTTGAGATTTTAGAAATAACCAAGTTAGGTGATGTACACGGAGATAAAAAAGTAGCTGTTGATAGTTTTGAAACAGATAACTTAGTCTTGATAGATGAAGGACATGGTGGCATGGGAGGTGAAAAATGGAAACCTTATCGCGATCAATTGAGCGAGACTGGATTTGCATTTGAGTACTCGGCAACCTTTGGACAAGCCATTAATGCTATTTCTAATAAAAAAGATAAGGAAGCATTTATGCAAGAATACTCCAAGAGTATTCTATTTGATTATTCCTACAAATACTTTTATGAGGATGGTTATGGAAAGGATTATCGCATTCTCAATTTAAAAGAAGATGACAACGATTATCGGAATGTATATTTAACAGCCAATCTTATCTCATTTTATCAGCAACAACTGATTTTTAAAGAGAAAGGAAATCAACTCAGAGATTTCTTATTGCACAAACCTCTTTGGGTGTTTGTGGGAGGCAGGGTAAATGCTGTGAGAAAACAGCAGGGAAAAGATGTTTCTGATGTGTTAGAGATTATTTACTTTCTGACTGATTTCTTGAAAAATCCACACAACTCTATCATGCATATAGAGTCTATTCTCCAAAACAAAGCAGGTTTGGTTGATAAGAACGGGTTCTCAATTTTTGAAACTTCTTTTAGTTATCTGATAGACAAAAACGTGACTGCCGAAGATGTATTTACAGGCATTAATGAATTGGTTTTTAATAACACTACCATTGGTGCTAATCTCTATTTAGACAATCTGGTTGGAGCCGATGGAGAGTTGGGGTTGAGGGTAGGTGAAGCGGATTATTTTGGAGTAATTAATGTCGGTGATGAGAAAAAACTATATAACCTGGCTGTTGACAATGACGTGTTAGGTGGTGAGCGAGATTTTTCAAGTTCATTGTTTAAAAATATCAATGAAGATGAATCTACTATCAATTTATTAATCGGTTCTAAAAAATTTACCGAAGGCTGGTCATCTTGGCGTGTTTCCTCTATGGGATTGATGAATGTGGGTAAAAGTGAAGGTTCGCAAATCATTCAACTGTTTGGAAGAGGTGTACGATTGAAGGGTTATAATTTCTCATTGAAGCGATCAACAGGTTTGGATGATTATCAAAAACCTCAAAATGTAAGAGCACTCAGACCTTGGCTTCACCACTTAGAAACGCTTCAAATATTTGGCATTCAGGCAAACTATATGGAACAGTTTAAAGCATTCTTAGAAGAAGAAGGCTTGCCAACCAATGATTCATCTTGGATATCGATTAAAATTCCTACAAAGAACAAGAAAGTAGTTAATGAGAGTAAACTCAATCTTATCAGAGTAAAGGATAGTGAGGACTTTAAGAGAAAAGAATTGATAGAGTTACAATTAACTTTAAGATTATTTGAAGGTAGATTGGCTGAATTGGATATGTATCCAAAAATTGACATCATTCAAACTCGAACAACTGGCGTGGAGCTTCACAAGGAAAAAGCCTGGTTACAAAGTAATCATTTAGAACTTTTAGATTGGAATAAATTGTATTTGGATATGCAAAATTATAAGGCAGACAAATCATATTCAAATCTATCTATTTCCATAGACGCTTTAAAAGAAATACTTAATAATGTTTCTTGGTACAATTTGTTAGTACCATCGCATAAAATGGGTTTTAATAGTTTTACCAATGTGTTTTTATGGCAAGAAATTGCGGAAACGTTGCTCAAAAAATATATCGATCAGTTTTATCTGTTCTATAAAAATCAATTCCATTCAGAGCATATAGAAGCAGTTGTTTTAAATGAAAGTGATGATAACTTTATTTCAGAATATAATTTCCGTTTAAATAGTTCTGAAGATATAAAACAATATCAAAATAAGGTAGAAGAGCTTAAAGAGGAAATTTTAAAGCCTACATTCACACAAATACAAATAGCAGATGAAGCAAGTGCTTTTGACAATGCACTGCATTTATATAAACCATTGGTTTACATTGGGAAAGCATATGAGAACCAGATAAAAGTAAGTCCAATAGCATTAGACGCATCTGAAAAGCAATTTTTGGATGACTTGTTTAAGTATGTAAATACAAAGCCTGAAAAACTGAAGGGGAAAGAAGTTCATGTATTAAGAAATCAAAGCAGAAAAGGAGTTGGCTTTTTTACTGAGGGAAATAATTTTTATCCAGACTTTATTGTATGGATAGTAGATGGAGACAAACAACATATAAAGTTTATCGACCCAAAAGGAATTAGAAATTCAAGAGGAATGAATGATCCTAAAATTCAATTTCATAAGGTTATTAAAGAAAAGATACAGCCACAAGTTGAAAGTCAAGGAATTACTTTAGACTCATATATTGTATCCAATACATCTTTACTAATGGTTAACTGGAGGGAAAACTTGACAAAAGAGAATTTTAACGCTCAAAACGTTTATTTTCAAAAGGAAAATGCAGCAACATATATAGAGTCGATTTTAAAATAGAAGTTCCCTTACAATCTATTTATTAGATAAAAAATGTAGATACAGCCGAGAGTTATTTTATGAATATGGATATGCTTAAATCAAAACGCATCAAGACAAAATAGAACCTGAAGTTAATTGAAGCAATCGTTCCGGGACAAGTAAGTTCATCAATTGGAAACTCTCTATATGAAAGAGAAAGGGTGATGAATAACTTTGAAGAACGTGTTGCTATGGAAATAGGAACCTCTTCAAACATTGCTTTCTGGCATAAGAATTTGGAGCGAGGTAAAGG
>JAQVZQ010000383.1 GCA_028708095.1 Dysgonamonadaceae bacterium | reverse complement strand
AGGCGAAGCAATCCAGAAAAAAAAACAATCCAAAAAAACAAATTGAAATTAATAGAAACAATGAACCCGGAATGGAAAGACTTATGGAAGATATAACAAAACATTAGAACAGATAGATTGCTTCGGGCAAAGCCCTCGCAATGACGTGAAACAAAAACAAGTAGAAACCCTCCCGTCATTGCGAATCACAAGCGAAGCAATCCAGGAAAACAACACAATGACGTGAAACAAAAAACAATATGAATATGAATACCTACAAAACCATAGCAGAATCCAACAACTTCATCGTTCTTGATAAATACACCAAATATTCAGAGGTGCAAGAGGCAGCAGCTGTCTATCAAACAGAAGCAGCACTGGAGCAAGAGTTTATTCAAGATTTAATCAATCTGGGATACGAAAACCCAACCCACCTAACATCTATTGCAGCCATGCTTGTCAATGTAAGGGTACAATTGCAAACACTTAACAATATGGTGTTTACAGATGGCGAATGGGCTCGTTTTGTAGAGGAATATTTGGATAAGCCAAGCGATAATCTTGTGGATAAAACAAGGAAATTGCACGACGATTATATTTACGATTTTGTTTTTGATGATGGGCATATTCAAAACATTTACTTGGTAGACAAACAACATGTTGCTCGGAATAAAGTGCAAGTAATTTCGCAGTTTGAACAAACGGGAACTAATGCCAATCGATATGATGTCACTATTTTGGTCAACGGCTTGCCTTTGGTGCAGGTAGAACTAAAAAAGCGTGGTGTGGCTATTCGCGAAGCCTTTAATCAAGTGCACCGTTACACCAAGGAGAGTTTTAATAGCAATACTTCCCTGTTTAAGTTTTTACAGATTTTTGTTATCTCCAACGGTACAGACAGCCGTTATTTTGCCAACACAGTAGAACGGAATAAAAACAGCTTTGATTTTACCATGAACTGGGCAAGAGCAGATAATACGCTCATTAAAGACCTGAAAGATTTTACGGCCACATTTTTTCAGAAACACACCCTTTTAAATGTGCTGCTCAATTATTCGGTATTCGATACAAGTGATGTACTTCTGGTGATGAGGCCTTATCAAATTGCAGCTACAGAAAGAATTTTATGGAAAATAGAAAGTTCCTACCAAGCAAAAATCTGGTCTAAACCTGAAAGTGGTGGTTATATTTGGCATACCACTGGTTCGGGTAAAACGCTCACCAGTTTTAAAGCGGCAAGACTCGCCACACAATTGGATTTTATTGATAAAGTATTCTTTGTGGTAGACCGGAAGGATCTTGATTATCAAACCATGAAAGAGTATCAACGTTTCTCTCCTGATAGTGTGAACGGCTCGGACAGTACAGCAGGCTTAAAGAGAAATATTGAAAAAGATGACAATAAGATTATCGTCACTACCATTCAGAAATTGAATAATCTGATGAAAAGCGAAAATGATTTAGCTATTTATCAAAAGCAGGTGGTTTTCATTTTCGATGAAGCCCATCGTTCTCAATTTGGGGAAGCTCAAAGGAATCTTAAAAAGAAATTTAAAAAGTATTATCAATTTGGCTTTACAGGAACGCCCATTTTCGCTCAAAATGCTTTAGGCTCCGAAACCACTGCAAGTGTATTTGGTAGGGAATTACATTCGTACGTTATTACGGATGCCATTAGAGATGAAAAAGTGCTTAAGTTTAAAGTAGATTACAACGATGTACGTCCTCAGTTTAAAGGCATAGAAACCGAAATTGATGAACAAAAGCTAAGTGCTGCCGAAAACAAAACAGCTTTGCTTCATCCTGCACGTATCAAAGAGGTTTCTCAATACATTTTACAGAATTACAGACACAAAACACATAGAACCAAAGGTGGAAGCAGTGGCTTTAATGCCATGTTTGCAGTGAGTAGCGTGGATGCGGCAAAGTATTATTATGGGGAGTTAAACAATTTACAAAAGGAGAGCGATAAACCATTAAAAATAGCCACAATTTTCTCCTTTGCCGCCAACGAAGAGCAGAGTGCCATAGGTGAAATATTGGATGAAAGCTTTGAACCCTCGGCCATGAACAGCAGTGCAAAAGAGTTTTTATCTAAAGCTATAGAAGACTATAACAACCTATTTAAAACCAGTTTTGGTGTTGAAAGTAACGCATTTCAAAACTATTATCGTGATCTAGCAAAGCGCGTAAAAAACAAGGAAGTCGATCTGCTTATTGTAGTAGGGATGTTCTTAACAGGGTTTGATGCACCTACGCTCAAGACACTTTTTGTTGATAAAAACTTACGCTATCATGGTTTAATGCAAGCCTTTTCGCGTACCAACCGTATTTTTGACGCCTCTAAAACCTTTGGTAATATTATTACCTTCCGTGATTTGGAAAAAGCGACCATTGATGCCATTACATTATTTGGAGATAAGAATACAAAAAATGTAGTTCTAGAAAAAAGCTATAAAGAATATTTGGAAGGCTTTACAGATATTGTCACCGGAGAAGCGCGAAGGGGCTATACAGAGGTGGTTAACGAACTCAGTGAAAGGTTTCCAAACCCTGATGAGATAACTACCGAGGCCAATAAAAAGGAATTTGTAAAACTCTTTGGAGAATACCTGCGCGTTGAAAACATACTACAGAATTACGACGAATTTGTCCATCTTAAAGCACTTCAAGAAATAGACGTAAACGATAAGGAGGCCATTGATTTCTTTAAAGAAAAACACTTTATAACTGATGAGGATATTGCCGCCATGCAAAAGATTGAAATGCTAACCGAAAGAACGGTGCAGGATTATAGGTCTATTTACAATGATATACGCGATTGGTTGAGACGGGAGAAAGAAGGCAAAGAACCAGAAGAATCAACTATTGATTGGGACGATGTAATCTTTGAAATTGATTTGCTTAAATCGCAAGAAATAAACCTCGATTACATACTTGAATTGATATTTGAGCACAATCAAGAGACCAAAGATAAAGCGTCTTTAACGGAAGAGGTTCGTAGAGTTATTCGTGCAAGTATAGGCAACAGAGCAAAAGAAAGTTTAGTAGTTGATTTCATTAATGAAACCGACCTTGACAGCATTCAAGATAAAGCCAACCTTATAGATGCGTTCTTTATCTATGCACAAGAAAAACAGAAGGCAGAGGCTACAGAATTAATTGCAGATGAAAATCTAAATGAGGAAGCAGCAAAACGCTATATCCTTGCATCTTTAAAGCGCGAATATGCTAGCGAAACCGGCACAGAGCTCAATGAGGTTTTGCCAAGAATGAGTCCTTTAAACCCTCAGTATTTG
>JAQVZQ010000382.1 GCA_028708095.1 Dysgonamonadaceae bacterium | reverse complement strand
TGATTTTTTAAGTGATGGAGTTACTCTAAAGATAACTTCCCACATACATGGAATATTTTCTTTCACCATAAAGCTAACCCCTTTTCATAAAAAATTATCTTGAGTTTCGTTAATAGGATTTTTCTTATAAGGATACTTAAAAATGACGGTGTCACCTAACGTTTCGAGGAGTCCCGAAGTGGTTATTATATTCATGTTTTCCCAGATTTAGGGACTCCTCTGTTAGCCGAAATTTTCCCTTTGCTTTTTACTCCTGCTAATAATACAAGGAAGGAGTGACATGCCTTGTGTAAACAACGAAAGGCAATGTGCCTTACTTGTAATATAGATGATCCACAAACCCTAAAAGAAAAAATTGAGTGCCGTTTATGTATAAAAAATGACAATAATCGTCAGTTTTATCAGGCAACGTTTATATCAGTTATAGCCCTAACATTTTCAGCAATATCTCTAATAGTCCAAATGATTCTACCATCGACAGGCAACTAAAAATTAAGGCTACAACGCTGATAATAACAGGTATCTTCCATCGTTTATAATCTTCTTCAAGCTGTTCAATGTAAACCTTGCCTTTATTAGTAATTTTAATTATATTTTCGTCGTACTTTAAATCGCCAAAATCGCCTGTAAGATACGCCATTGGAAACTCGATATATCTAAATTGAAGAAAAGTGTCTATTTGCTCTTTTAGCTTTTGCTCATCTTTATTAAGCAACCCGATTAGTTTAGATTTATCAATTTGATCATATTTATTGATTACTTTAAGCGTCTCAAATGAGTCTCTATCTAAATTATGCAAAACAATTTTTCTCCCCTCTCCTTTAAGATAAACATGCACAATAAAAAAACAATAATTCTGGTTTTACCGCAAAGAAAGCGAGATGAAAAAGAATGGATGGTGCAAAAATAACATCTCCTCAAAAACCTATGTTCTGGAATATAGATAGTCCTAAGACAGAGATTCAAAAAGAGATGGTTGAAAAGATAATTGCCCTATTCGCTGAGTCCAATATAACTTATGATGAATGTTAAAAAATCTTAGAAGCTACGAATGAAACATTGAAATATAAATCTAGATTTGTGCGTCTTTAGGTGGCGGGGTTAGCTTGAATTCAAATTCCCACTTGGTTTTGCACTTTTGATATTCTCTGATAAGTTCCAATAATTCATACGCAATTGTATCATTGAATTTTTCATTACATGCTTGACAAGAAAACGTTATTTTTCTTTGTTGGGCACTATTAGAAAGAGTTTTAAAATCTAAGGTCATTGTAGATCCGCACTCCCCACATTTTAACGTGAGTTTCATCTTTTACCCTCCCTTCTACTTCAAGTAAAACACACTACAAACAATGCGTGGATGGAGACTTTCGCCTAACGTTCCAGGATTGCCGAAGCCTTTGAGCCTTAGTGCGACTGCACTTGGACTCAAAGGTTTGGGTGAAGCGTAGCGGAACCGGCAATCCGTTGTTAAGTGAAGTTGGTCGCCCCACTATTCAGAGGTCGACAGGACGTCGACCACTCAAACTCTTGTATAGCTCATTTATAATAACTGTACATGCTATGGATAATCAGCAGTTACTATTTCTTTTACTATAGCTTATCTGCAAGTTTATCAATGGCCTTTGTAAGTCTCTCAAAAATATCATCACCAATTGCCATGGGCTGTAAATTCTTATGGGGGCTTATGAATTGCTCTGTTCTATGTTCATTCCCAATAATGTCTTTATAAGATAAAATAAGTTTTGCGGGTTCTTCCCCGAAAGCCTTACTTCTCGCTCCAAACAAGGATATTTCCATTCTAAATGGATTATTCTTATCAATTAATGCTATTTCTAATGGGAAGTCCTTCACAAAGTGTTCTCCTATTGCAATTGGGAAAGGATCAAATGTAAGTTTCACATCTAACGCAACAGCATCATTTATTGAAACAATTACTAATTCTTCTATCTTTGGCTTAGTAGGATGATATTTCATTATTCCTCTCAAATTTGGTCTTGTTGTATTTCTTAATGACCTTAGTGCTTCAACTATGAAATGACTTGCTCCATCTGAATGAGCTCCAACTCTTACGTAGTATTTTTTATCATAAGCCATATGCGGGATTTGATCGCTTTCATTAAACTTAATAATAAGAATAACCTTGTCTTCTCCAATATTGTCATTTTCACCAGTATTTTCTATTAAGAAAACCTCATAACTGCTTATAGGCTCAGTAAGTTTTATTGCATTATCTACCCAATCCCTGATACTTTGTCTCCCATTTTTGCATGGTATTCCACCATCAACTTTTCCATCATTGTTAACTCCAGCAATAAATATTCCGCCGCCAGAATTCCAAAAAGCTGATGCCGCTATAGATATCTTATTTTTCAGTTGATCTAAAGGTACTTTGCTTGATTTGTATTCATAAATATCTGTCTCTTCAGATGGTAATTCAAGTAAATCTTGATATACCCATTTAAATATTTCAGGTAAATTCTTCATATCTTCGCCCTCCTGAAAAATATGATTAACATTCTATATCTTCAACTTCCCATTATTACCCTGATTTGTAGACTCTCGGGGACATGCTAGTCCCAACTACATAACTAACGGTCATAGCCCATACTGTTTCAAAAAGTGATGAAAAGAATAAACACATTTTCATAAACACCACTCCTTTTAATTTGTGTTGCAACAATTGAATACTTACTAATCTTAATAAAGCTATCAGTGTAATGGATATAGTGGCCACGAGCGCAGTTCTGTAGTTCTGGTGCAAAATTCCCAGCGAGGTTGCCCCCGACAATCTACAAATACAGTATATAGCTTCGTATTATAGACATAATTATCAGCAATTAATACTTTCAAAACCCCAAAGCCCAACTTCCACAATCCGCGCCATGGACGGCGCGGCGTTCCTGCGACCAATTTCATTTAACTACCTAATCCCCGAAATAACCTTCGTACAATCTACTAATCTGGCGGTATTCCCGAAGGTTTATTTCGGGTCACTAGTGTTGCATAAAATTAAAATTCATTTGTCAAGTAATAAATTCATGAGTAAACTAGATAAAATCAAATAAAATACCTGAAAATATCTAATTATGGTTAAAAAACAATAAAAAATCCTTTATAATAGAGATATGGGGTAGTCCTTGACCAAATCTCTAAAATAAAGGAGATAAAAATGCAAGACAAGGATACCACAAAAACCACATTTTTTCAATTGTTTCAGCCAGTTTTTCAAGGAGTAATTTCTCAGTTTATCAAAACTACAGGAGTTGACAAATATGTTAAGA
>JAQVZQ010000381.1 GCA_028708095.1 Dysgonamonadaceae bacterium | reverse complement strand
AGGGGGTCGCGGGTTCGAGTCCCGTCCATACCGCAAGAGAGAAAAACAAGGGTTTCAATGTAGCATTCATTTAACCCTTTAAATCAAACAAAACGTCGTAGATATCAGTATCTTACGACGTTTTTTTATTGTATATGACGGCTAAATGATGACTTGTTAGCAGGAGTTAGCATTCAATTAAACGTCATAAATTGCTACATTTACTGCTACAGAAAAAGAATCAAAAAATAAATGTAGCAATGAAGGCCAAATGGAGGCTAAAATGAAGACCTGCACATAACTCATAATTAAATATTTAAGTTGAACTTTGTAGCATTAAATGTTACAGTAAAAACCTACAATTATGAGAATGATTTTTAAAGTTTCCTATTACATCAGAAGTAACTACAAAAACAGAGAAGGCAAATCGCCCATAATAATTAGAATCTACCTTAATGGAAAAATGTGCGTTGTTGGCTCATCTGGACTATCGGTAAATATTTCCAAATGGAATTCTCAATTTAGTAAAATGATTGGGAGGTCACATGATGCTCTATCATTAAATTTAGCACTAAATAACATCACACTCTCGTTGAATCAAATCTTCAAGAAATATGAAAATGATGAAGGTATTAGTTTAGAAAAGATTAAAAACGATTTTCTAGGAAATGTTGAAAAGAGTGATACTTTTTTAGAGCTATTTTGTAAATACAATGCCGATTTGAAATTATTGATAGGTAAAACAAAATCTAAAGCTACTTATCAAAAATATGAAATTACACGAAAAAGATTTACTGACTTTCTTAAGCATAAGTATAATCTTAATGATATCAGAGGGGGTGAATTAAATCATATAACACTTCATGATTTCGAGATTTATTTGAAAACTGTAGCAGATTGCGGAATAAACACTACAGCTAAATTTATGTCTCGTTTAAAAACCATTGTTCTTTTTGCTCAACGTTCCGGAATGATGACACACAATCCTTTTCAAAACTATAAAATAACAGTAAAAAGAGTAGACCGAGGATACCTTACAGAAGAAGAATTAACACGCATCCTCGAAAGAGAGTTTACTATTAAACGTCTTGAACAAGTTCGTGATGTTTTTATCTTTTCTTGTTTTACAGGATTAGCTTATATAGACGTAAAGAATTTGACCGAGGAAAATATCCGTAAGTCTTTTGATGGCGAAGTATGGATCATGACCAAACGTCAAAAAACAGATGTACAATCAAATGTTTTGCTTTTAGATATTCCGAGACGAATACTCCAAAAATATAAGGGTAAACTTCCAAATGGAATGATACTTCCAGTATTAAGCAATCAGAAGACAAATGCTTATCTCAAAGAAATAGGCGACCTATGCTCCATTAATAAAGAAATAACCTTTCATTTGGCACGTCATACGTTTGCAACAACGGTAACGCTTGCAAAAGGTGTGCCTATTGAAACCGTATCTAAAATGTTAGGACACACCAACATTCAAACTACTCAAATTTATGCACGTATTACCAATTCTAAAATAAGCAAGGATATGGGTGCTTTGGTGGATAAATTGGGTGATATGAATAAAGCTGTGCGTATTTAATTAATAGAGAGAGTGGGGGGAGATTTGTTTATTCTTCTCCTACATTCTCACTTCATCAGCTTCGATGTTTTCGTAAGCTGATTGGTTCATCAATCAACTAACCTCCACATCTTCGACACTTCCGTTCGAACAAACCTTTTGTTTCACCGTAAAGTTCGTAAATATTAAACAATACCCATTTTTCTAATATTGAGTTACATCTTGATTAAAGTTTGCAATCTACTTTCTTTGCAAATTAAACTCCATTGGGCGCAACTTTAGAGTTTTTTATTATTTGCAGTAATTATCCACTATTGCACATAGCCAAAGCTGACAAACTTTCATTTCCTGACAAAATAAGTGGTGTGGATCTTAATGAAAAACAAAAAAACGATTTAAAAGATGGCAAGGCAGTGTGGGTCGAAAATATGATTTCAGCCAAAAATACTCCTTATTCAGCTTTTCTTCAAATAAATGCAGATAAGCGTAGTCTTGAATTTATTTTCCCCGAAAATAATCAAAATCAAATTAGAAATCAAAATGAAAAGCAATCCCATGAATCAGGAGTGCGTATACCTAAAGCACTTGCAGGAGTTGATTTAACTGAAAAGCAGCAAAATGATCTAAAGTCAGACAAGACTATTTATGTGAAAGGATTGAAAGATAAAGCCGGACAAGAATATAATGCATACATTAAAGTAAACCCAGAAGAAAATAAACTTGATTTTTTTAGATTCAATCCTGATAAAGCAAAAGCAAAAGGTAAAGAGGTTACTCCTGCCAATGAACACAAAACACAGGTAGCAGTGAATTCTGAAGGTAAGACGAATGAACCGACGAAAAAAATAGATGTTCCTTTAAAGAAAGGTCAATCAAATCCTACAGATGCTCAAGCAGAAAAGCAACAGAAAAAAGAAACTAAAGCAAGTAATCAGTCAGAATCTCCTAAGAAAAGAAAGGGACGAAACATGTAGATTCAAATGCATTAAAGCATCATTGTAGCAATAAAAATTAATTCTTATCCGATATGGCACATGACGATGTGTTGTGTCGGATTATTTTATGGATGTTCTTGTCCTAGCGTCAGACAGATTACTGTAGTGTATTATTAAATCACTTAACCCGTGTCTGTTATTTTCGATTTTATTTAATACTATTTCAATGCCTAATTTTTATATACATTGTTGGCTACAGTACTTCTTATTTCTATGTAAAAAGTTTGTCGAAAAATGCGCTATGTCTATTTTGTGCTATATCCAATAATTTTCTAAATGTCATTACCTCTATATGCATATTCAATTCGGATTGTATTTTATAATAAGTTCCGAAGGGTGTTTTTTTCCACCCTTTTCCTTCGTTGAACTTTGCAAGAATTGGTGGAATGACGTCTAAAACTATAAATCCAAATTTCGGTGTGTTTTCGGTAATAATGACTTGATTTCCTTTATAATTCTTTTTATCTTGTTTGTAAAGAAATTCATCGAAATATGGTTCCACTAAATCTGAAAATTGCCATCTATAATCTCCTTTATTTTTTTGGTGGGCAATTTCTCCTGGACGCTTGAATTCAAAAATCACCATTGAATTCACTTCTCCAGCACTTCTGTTCCCAAAACTTATTGGATTATCGAACATATCTGGGTTGTCAGTAAGAAGTAAATCAGGCTCTTTACTACTTTTCTTTTGAGAGAATGAAGTTATCGACTTATCTGAAGCGATAAACTTATAATTAATAAATCTTTCATCTAAAAGCCATAAATTATGA
>JAQVZQ010000380.1 GCA_028708095.1 Dysgonamonadaceae bacterium | reverse complement strand
AAAAGCTATTTAACTATAAACACTATACATAAAAAGTATTGTTGAAAATTGAAGAGTTCGACTTTTATGGTTGGACCCTTTTTTGCATTTATAATAATTACATAAACTTAATAAACACTGATGCCTATCTCTACAAAACAAGACATACTAACGCATTAGTTTAAGTTTGTATGCTTTGATTCTGATATACAAATCTTTTACTAACCTATTTTCAGACCAAACCACACTTTAATTTTCATTTCAAAATACCACAAATCTCACAAACGTAAAAAGTAATTCTTATTTGATATCTATCAGTTAGATATTATTATCTTTGCATATATAGTTCATATTTACACTATCTCTACGAAAATAAAATCAGTGTATATTATATAATTTGTATTCATAAAACAAAGTAAAAATATGAGAACCATTCTTTTTTTATCAATTTTCATAATGACCATTAATGTTTCTTGGTCACAACAAAAAGAAATAAATATAGTAGTTATTGGGGCACATCCTGACGATGCTGATGGGTCTTCTGGTGGTACTGCTATTAAATTTGCAGAACAAGGACATAATGTCCTTTTTGTGTCATTGACAAACGGAGATGCAGGTCACTTTGAGAAAGGTGGAGGTCATTTAGCACAAATAAGACGCGCAGAAGCCAAAGAAGCAGGTCGTAGATTCGGTGTAACATATAAAGTGTTAGATTATCACGATGGAGAATTAATGCCTACGCTTAATGTTCGATTAGATGTAATCAGAATTATACGTGATTGGAAAGCTGATATTGTTATTGGCCCCAGACCTAATGATTATCACCCCGATCATCGTAATACTGCTATTGTTATACAAGATGCCGCCTATTTAGTAATGGTGCCTAATATTGCACCTGATACACCTGCGCTTAAAAAAAACCCTCTATTTATATATACTCAAGATAGATTTAAAAAACCATATCCATTTATTCCAGACATTGCCATTGATATATCGGATGTCTTTCATAAGAAATATTATGCCATGGCAGCACATGCATCACAATACTTTGAATGGCTTCCCTGGCTTGACAATAAACTTGATATTGTACCAAAAACTGATTTAGAACGAGTAGAATGGTTGAAAGTTTTTCGCAAAAAACATATAAATGATGATGTTAGACAGTCGCTAGTAAAATGGTATGGCAAAGACAAAGCGGATAAAATAACTGACGCAGAAGCTTTTGAAATATGCGAATATGGAAGACAACCAAACCAAGGGGAGATTAAAGAACTATTTCCTATGTTAGGTAATTGAACTTTATAAAATTATTCTAAAATAAAAATTATATTATTATGAAATTAAGTCATGTATTAATAGGGTGCATAATTATGTTGGGCTTCTCATGTCAAAGTGAAACGAAAGATCACAATATACTATCAAAGACAGAGAAATTAGAAGGATGGGAGCTATTGTTTGACGGTGAAACAACAAATGGCTGGAGATTCTTCAAGGGTGGTGAGGTTAAAGGCTGGAAGGTAGAAGATGGTATTTTACATAACTCAGGTATTGGAAGCGATCATGGTGGAGATATAATAACAACTGAAGAATTTAAAGACTTTGAATTATATCTTGAATGGAGAGCTGATTCTTTAAGTAATAGTGGAATTTTTTATCGTGTACAAGAACATGACAGCATAAGAGCTATTTATGAATCAGGGCCCGAATATCAGCTAGGAGATGATACAGTAGATAAAAATCCAAACACATTATGTTCTCAACTAACTGGTGCAAATTATGCCATGAATCGCCCTATAGGTGCAATTTCTAAACCATTAGGAGAATGGAATACAACACGGATTATAATCAAAGGACCCCACGTTGAGCACTGGTTAAATGGAGTAAAAGTAGTTGAATATGAGCTTTGGTCTAAAGAATGGCTACGAAGAAAAGAACTTAGTAAGTGGAAAACTCGTCCATACTACGGTATGTCAAAGGAAGGTCATATTGGTCTTCAAGATCATGGAGGATTAACTTCTTTTAGAAACATAAAAATCAAGAAACTTTAAGTATAATTGTTCCAATTACAAATATGAATACGAGGGTTAAAATAAAATTGAAGTTTGTTTTCCTGATTTTTATTACATCTAATATGAGATGGAATTTAAAATACTTTTCAATTTTCACCTCTCTGATAATAAATAATAGTTATAATGAACCTTTTAGCTCTTAAATATCACTTAGTTTCATTTAAGTATAATAATTTATTCTTATATCTTTGACTATAATCATAAAAATGAAAACTAGAAGGCATTTTTTAAAAACCGTTGGAGGATTGACTTTACTTACAGTCATTCCTCGTAATGTGTTAGGTAAAGGATTTATAGCTCCAAGCGACCAGTTAACAAAAGGTATTATTGGTGTTGGTACACAAGGAATAAAACATATTAAGTATGACAATACACGTGTTGTGGCAATGTGCGACGTTGATAAAAACCATCTATCAAGAGCAGCTGGTATGGTTAATGATAAAATAAACCTTTATCATGATTTTCGAGATCTCATTCTTGACAAAGATGTCGATATTGTTCACATCGCCACGCCACCCCATTGGCATGGCATTATGTCTGTAGATGCTGCAAAAGCAGGGAAAGATATTTTTTGTGAGAAACCAATGACACGTACAATTGGAGATAGCAAGCGCATAATTGAAGCCATTGGCCAACATGGGAACATCTTTCGTTTAAATACACGTTACCGTTTTGAGAATAGATTTTATGGATTGGGAACTCCCGTTAAACCATTAAAAAAATTAATCGATAGCGGTATGTTAGGTTGGCCACTTAAAGTAACCATTAGCAAACACACTGGATTCGATTGGAAATTCTTTTGGGTTGGTAAAAACCACCTTGAACCTCAACCAATTCCCAAAGAATTAGATTACGACATGTGGTTAGGTCCAGCACCTTACAAACCATACAATGCTCATCGTGTTCACAGAACATTCCGAGGATATTGGGATTATGATGGAGGTGGCTTAGGAGATATGGGACAACATTATATTGATCCTGTACAATATATGCTTAATAAAGACAATACAAGCCCTGTAAAAGTTGAAGTGAATGCTTCTCAGCAACATTCTGACGCAGTGGGTACTTGGGATAGTATAACTTATACATATGATGATGGATGTCAAATAGTGTTATGGGGTGGCGACTATGGTGAGGCAAACACCCCATACATTGCAGGTCCTAAAGGGAACGTATATAAAAACTTTGTTTGCGATGTGTCAAATTGGGAAAAGAAACTTGCTGACTTCCCTGAACCTCCGGCACAAAATACAGACTTTATCGAAAGTATACAC
>JAQVZQ010000379.1 GCA_028708095.1 Dysgonamonadaceae bacterium | reverse complement strand
CGCACTTAATTATAAACATAATCCCTATTTTATGAGAAAATCCGTAGTACCCGAATAAAAAATAAAAAAAACTCATAACCCAGAAGATGAGATAGATACATTCTTGTTAAAATCAAGTTGGGTTAAGTAAATTTGAGAAACCAAAGCTTCATTCTAATATTATGATTAGAACTCCCAAATATGTAATTCTAATAAGAAAAAAATTCAAATCATACAATAAGCAATTCAGACATTACGTCCTATAATCCTTTTTTCAAGTGATTCTAATTCAAACAGTGGATATAAATAAATTAGGTTCTGAAGAAGATATTCTCCAAAAAAATGTGTAGTTTTGTCTCTTGTGGTTTTTGATTACAAACAAAAATCAACGCACAAAAGAATGAAATTGATAAGTACTTCATTATTTATCATTCGACAATTGTTTATAATATTTTCATCCAACTTTTTTAATATAATGTTTGAACGATTTTTAATTTGGAGAAGAAAACATATCACAGAACGTGTATTCCTTCTTATAATATGCTTGTTGGTAGGAGTTTTCTCTGCTCTGGCCGCATATGCATTAAAAATCGCTTTACAATTTATTCAAAATAATATAACACTTAGTTTTATAAGAAGTGGTGCAAATTATTACTACCTATTATTTCCCATAGTTGGTATTTTATTGGCAGGATTGTATGTAAAATTCATTGTGAAAGATGATATAAGTCATGGAATTACAAAAGTATTGCACTCCATTTCACAACGCAAAAGCCGCATAAAACTTCATAACACCTACACATCTCTCATTGCCAGCTCTCTCACCATTGGATTTGGAGGATCGGTTGGAGCAGAGGCACCCATTGTGCTTACAGGATCTGCGATAGGGTCCAATCTGGGTCGAATATTCAAGCTGGAGCATCGCAACATCATGCTCCTAGTTGGTTGTGGTGCAGCAGGAGCCATTGCAGGGATTTTTAAAGCTCCTATTGCGGGAGTTGTTTTTGTTATTGAAGTTCTTTTGTTAGATCTCACCATGTCTTCAATACTTCCCCTATTGGTTACTGCAGTAACTGCCACCACAATTTCATACATGCTGACAGGCACCAGTGCCATGTTCGCATTTTCGCAAGTTGAAGGATTTACTTTTGACAGAATTCCTCACGTAATACTGCTAGGCATTGCTTGCGGATTTGTGTCGCTATATTTTACCCGAAGTATGAACTGGATTGAAGGCATATTTGGAAAACTCACCTATTGGAAAAAATTCCTTTTGGGTGGAACTATTTTAAGCGTTCTTATTTTCTTTCTGCCCCCTCTTTATGGTGAAGGGTATAACACAATTGAGACCTTATTGGCAGGAGGAGACTCATATAAGACCTTAATGGACGATAGTTTTTTCTATTTATTTAAAAGCAGTTGGGGTATAATAGTATTTGCATTGTTAATAGTGCTTACCAAAGTGTTTGCATCAAGTGCAACTAATGGTGCTGGAGGAACGGGTGGCATTTTTGCTCCGACCTTATTTTTAGGTTGTATTGTAGGATTCATATTTTCATATACTCATAACGCTCTGGGTATTTCTGTGTTTTTACCTCAAGAGAATTTTTCATTATTCGGTATGGCAGGAGTAATGGCAGGAGTAATGCATGCGCCTTTAACTGGCACTTTCTTAATAGCAGAGTTAACGGGAGGGTATGATCTCTTTTTGCCATTGATGATGGTCTCTATTAGCTCGTATGCAACAATCATATTATTTGAGAAACACAATATTTATTCGATGCGATTGGCTAAAAAAGGGGAGCTAATAACACACCATAAAGACAAAGCAGTACTCACTTTTTTAGATTTGGAGAATTTACTAGAAACTGACTTAGAGGTGGTAAAACCTGACATGTCTTTAGGGGAGATGGTGAAAGTTATATCGAGTTGCAAACGAAACATATTTCCTGTTGTAAATGATGATGGTGTTTTAATGGGGCTTGTCCTTTTGAACGATATAAGGAATATTATTTTCAGGCCAGAACTTTACAATCGTTTCAAAGTATCGAAGTTTATGGTGGGAGCTCCTGCCGAAATAAATATCAATATGACGATGGAGCAGATTATGGATCTTTTTGAAGATACAAAAGCATGGAATTTGCCTGTAATAGACAATGAGGGAAAATATAAAGGTATCATGTCTCAATCTTCAATTTTCAATGCATACAGAGACGTATTAGTCGAGCATTATTCGGAGGAATAAACTATTTGATCATGACAAAAGAAAATTTTAGAATTGTATTTATGGGCACTCCTGAGTTTGCAGTTGCCACACTTCGATTGTTAGTAGAAAAAGAATACAATGTTGTGAGTGTCGTAACAATGCCCGACAAAGCAGCAGGAAGAGGGCATAAGATACAGCAATCTGATGTGAAAAAATATGCTTTGTCTCAGAATCTACCTTTATTACAACCTGAGAAACTTAGAGACGAAGAATTCTTAGAAAAGTTGAAGGCTTTAAATGCAGATTTGAACATTGTTGTGGCTTTTCGCATGTTGCCAGAAGTTGTTTGGAGTATGCCCAAACATGGTACTTATAATTTACACGGTTCTCTTTTACCTCAATATCGAGGTGCTGCTCCCATTAATTGGGCAATTATAAATGGGGAAAAAGAAACGGGTGTGACAACTTTTAAGTTAGTACACGAAATTGATTCAGGTAGCATTGCCTTTCAAAGCAAAGTTGAAATAGATGACACAGACAATGCTGGTATAATTCATGATAAGCTTATGCACCAAGGTGCTCAATTAGTGTTGAAAACAGTGGACGCCATAATTGATGGATCAATTACATTAACAGCACAAGATATTGAAACAGAAAGTTTAATACCTGCACCAAAAATATTTAAAGATACTTGCAAAATCAATTGGAGTTTAACTGCTCAAGAAATAAACAATTTTATAAGAGGGCTATCTCCCTACCCTACTGCTTACACTACATTAGAGAGAGACGATGACCAAAATATAAACATAAAGATATTTGAAGCTCAACCTATACTGCAAGAACACGACTTCCCTTTTGGCACAATATTACAACCCAACTCTTCACAATTATTCATTGCAGCACTAAACGGTTTTATGAATATATTAGAACTTCAAGTTCAAGGAAGAAAGCGCATGAATGTATCCGATTTCTTAAATGGGTTTACATTTCAAGAATCGGATATCTTTAAGTACAGACCTCCAAGACCTATGAATGATAATCAACCACTTACAATTATTTTGTCGTAAAATAAAAAAGCAGTAATTTTGTTACTATGGGACAACTTTTACTACCTCTATTTCCGTCGGACACTAGGATG
>JAQVZQ010000059.1 GCA_028708095.1 Dysgonamonadaceae bacterium | reverse complement strand
TTCTCCGAAACAATATATAGGAATGAAATATACGCACACAGCTTTTCCAAGTTTTAACTCGCTAACTGAACTCAATAGTACAGTGCTTGCGGATGGAGTTTTCTATGATAAATGGAATAGTGTAGAAAAAACGAAGACCAGTCATAAACCCTCACATCGCTTAAATGCATATTACAATGGAAGCTTTGGCGATTTAAAACTCGATTTCAATACCGATTTTTATAAAGGAACAGCAATCTCAAAATCTTTTGTTACAGAAACAAGTCAAGAGTATGATAACCGTGAAGTAAAGTCTGAAAACCGTGTGGATAATAGGCTCATAGCAGCAAAGCTGGTGCTTTCTCACCCTCTCTTTGGAGGACAGCTGTCGGCAGGAAGTGAGTTTACTGACACAGACCGCAAAGATGAATATACTAACAATCAAAAAATTGTTCCTTCGTCCAACACCACTATCAAGGAACAAAACAGTAGCTTCTTTGCGGAATATTCACATCCCACACCCATTGGTCAACTTGGTGCGGGATTACGCTACGAGAACGTTCAATCTGATTACTTCGACAACGAAGCGAAAATTGACGAGCAAAGTAGGCGATACGATCAATGGTTTCCGAATGTTTCTTTAGCAACAACATTGAGAGAAGTAAATTTGCAACTAAGCTACACGGCAAAAACTAAACGCCCAACCTACCGCCAACTAAGCAGCAATGTCTTTTATGGCAATCGCTTTACGTTGCAAACTGGAAATCCCTTTCTGAAACCTGCAACTATTCACGATGTAACGTTGGTAGGCACTTGGAAGTTCCTGCAACTGATGGCGAGCTACAAAAACGAAAAGAATACTGTAATCTATTGGGCCGAACAGTTGGAAGAAAACCCAGCAGTTACCCTGCTTGCCTATCGCAATTTGGAGAAACTTCCAAGCTTGTCAGCATTCCTTACAGCATCACCCACTTTCGGCATTTGGTCACCACAAGCAAGTGTGGGTTTCATCAAGCAAAAATTGACCATTACAACCAACAGTATCCCCATTGTTTTGAACAAACCAATGCCCATAGCCTCACTCAACAACTCTTTTTCGTTACCAATGAATGTTCTATTTTCACTCGACTTGAGTTTTCAAGGCAAAGGGAATTATCAAAATGTATATTTAAGCGAAAATATATCTGTTGTAAATATTGGTCTTACAAAATCTTTTCTTAACGATCAATTGCAAGTGTCACTCAAAGGACACGATCTTTTCAGGGGGCAGAAAGATGCGAACCTACTTTACAACCATCAAATGGATTTGTATCAACTCAATCAATATGATAGTCGTGAAGTTGAATTGACGGTGCGCTATAAGTTTAACTCTGCAAAAAGCAAGTATAAAGGTACGGGTGCGGGGCAAAAGGAAATAAATCGATTGTAGGACTGGGAGGAAATTTATTCGTTGGAACAAGATGCTTAGATCTATCTTATTCCTATCAGGATATGCCTTACCTTTGGCATCTACCCATATCGATACACCGTATTCCTACCGTCGCCTGTTTTAATAAGAATGTCCTTATCAGTAGCTTCCCTTAAATCGCGACTGGCAGTTGATGCTGATATATCTTTAAAATGTTGTATATATTCCCTGCGTGCAAACCTCTTTTCTTTTACAACAGATTGATACAGTTTTATTCTATCCATCCCCGTTAAGTGAGCAGGCTGAGTAGTAAGCAACTCCTCCAACGTCTTGTCAATAACACCAAGCATAAACTCGATAAAGAGCGTAGATTCGCCCAACCTATCGCACTTGGCAAGTGTGTTGTAATATAGCTGTTGATGCTGCTTAATAAGCGTTTCGATAGGTAAGAACTCAAACAGAGGATAGTGTTGCATCAGTAGCACTGTCTGCCAAAGTCGTCCCATTCTGCCATTTCCATCTATAAAAGGGTGTATAAGCTCAAACTCGTAATGAAACACACAGCTTTTTATGAGCAACAAATCTTCATCGTGCTCCACATAATCCAATAGCGATTTCAATTGCCCTTCAATTAAATGCGCTGGTGGAGCAATATGTGCCACCTCATCGCCCTTTGCAATTCCCACAGAGGTGGTTCGTAGCTCACCTGAGTTATCTACCAACCCCTTTAGAAGCAATCTATGAGCATAACGCAAAGAGTTGATACTATACGGATCAAATTCATTTATCTGATTATACGTTTCAATAGCATTGCGCACCTCCTGAATATCTTTTTGTGGTGCAACAACTGGCTTATTTTCCAACAGCGTAGTTACTTGATCAACAGACAATGTATTGCCCTCCATCTCGAGCGATGCCTGAATGGTTTTAATCCGATTCTCTGTCACTAAATAAACACACAAATACTATGCCTAACGCTCTCTTAGTTATCCGATAAAATGATAATGCCAAATGCCATTACTCATAAAGCTGCACTATGAAATGATAAATGACATAGTCATTACTCATTACATAGTATTGGAATCGTTTGCTGGAATACTCAGAGGGAGGATCCCGATGTCAGAATCAGTTAAACTAGAACTCAGGAGATAGTTTCCAAAGTAGGAATGATGGTGCTGAGCACTCAGGAGATAGATTCTTATGTCAGAATGTCAGTGCTGAGTACTCTTGAATACAATTCCAGAAGTCAGAATGTCAGTCATGAGAACTTGGGAGATAGATTCCGGTATTGGAATCTATCTCCCTGTGTCTCCGCAAGACCATTCCAACATCGGAATGATGCTCCGTAGCTCTTGGTGTAACGATTCAGATGCGATGAAAATAGCAATCAGGCTGTCGAATAGATATTTGCTAATGATGTGATAAGTAAGAGAACCTTCCACAGATGATTAGTGCGTGATGTTGTAAGTAAAACAACTCTCTACAAATGGTTAGTGTATGATGCGATGAGTAAAAGTACTTCCGAAAGATTATTAATGTATGATGTAGTTAGTAAAATATTTCGCGACAGATGTATATTGTATGGTACTGTGAATAAGAGAATTCTTGGCAGATGTATATTGGGTGATGCTAAGAGTGAATGATAAGGTAATATATAATTATCGATTAGCATTAACAGTGAGTAAAGTTGTTGTCAAATGTAATGCATTAATATAAAGTAAATAGATTCTCTTTCGGGCAAAGAACTCTTCTGTGTCTTGATAATAGTAATCAAGCTATATAAAAATTTTGTTTTATTATTTCTCTGAATATTGCTTCTTTAGTGTTTCTTTCATCTCTGCTGCAGAAGGTATATTCTTAGGTGTTGGTTCTAATGTTTGTTTGTAAAGTGCTTGGTCTTTTAGTACTTCAACTGCTTTCTCAAAGGTTTTATCTGTTTTAAGGCTTTCTTGAACAGCTCCTGTTTTATAATAATATCTTTTCACTATTTCGCTTGATATTAATCCCTTAATCTCATCTTTAAAGGTTTCTAAATCGAGGTCTAAGTTTGGAGTAAGTTTGTTTTGGAGAGCTTTAAATTCTTCAGAAGCAGTTTTCATATATCCTTCAAATTCCATTACTTCTTCTAACGATTTCAATGTTTTGGCACTTATTCTATCGTATTCAAAATCCGTTTTTTTAACGAAGCTTTTAAATTTTGAATACTCTTCATCAGCAAAAATAAAATCTTTAACAGGAGAAATAGTTGGATGTTTTTGCACCCATTCGGTTGCAAAGTCAAAAACAATATTTTCCATTAATAAATAATAGGATATTGTTCCTGGTTTGTTTTCTTCAATAATAATATCAGGAGTAATTCCTCCTCCATCTCTTACTTCCCTACCATTCACAGTATGAAAAACTGTTGTCAAGCTATCAGGGATGCGTCCTACGCTTCCATCAGGGTTGCGATGTGTGTAATCAAGAGCTTGAATTCCACGTCCACTTGGTGTGTAGTATTTTGATGTTGTTACTTTTAAGCTTCCACCAAACGGTAATTCTCTTACTGTTTGAACCAACCCTTTACCAAAAGATCTATCACCAATAATGACAGCTCTGTCTAAATCTTGCAAAGTACCAGCTACAATTTCTGATGCTGAGGCAGATGTGTTATCTACTAGTACTACTAATGGAATTATGCTATCAACGGGTTGTTCATTTGTACGAACTACGCGATCCCATTGTTTAACTTTACCTTTAGTAGAAACTACTTCTTGCCCTTTAGGTACAAATATATTTACTATTCTGACTGCTTCTTCCATGATTCCACCACCGTTACCCCTCAAGTCCAATATGAGAGATTCAGCTCCTTGTTTTTTTAAATCTAACACAGTGTTTTTAACTTCCTGGGCTCCATTTTCGGTGAAAGTGCTAAAATGCATATAGCCTATGTTGTTGCTAACGAGTGCTGAATATGATATGGGATGTATGGAGATTTTCTCACGGGTAACATTAACTTCACGATCCTTTATTTCTCCTGGTCGTTTTATTTTTATCATTAAGGATGTTCCAGGTGTCCCTTTTAATAATTCGCTCACTTCTTGAACAGTTGAATTTCTTACATCTTTCTTATCAACTTCAAGTATGATGTCTCCTGCTTTTAAACCACTTTTATCAGCAGGAAGTCCTTCATAAGGTTCATTTATTATAACACTGCTGTCCTTATAAGATATGACAGACCCAATACCTGCATATTCACCTGTTGTCATAAACTGAAGGTCTTCCATATCTTCTTCGGCAATATAGTTAGTGTATGGATCTAACTGTGCTAGCATTGAGTTGATTGTTTTATTTACAACATTGTCCACTTCTAAACTATCTACGTAAAACAGATCAATCTCTTTTAAAATAGTGGTTAATATATCAATGTTCTTATTTATATTAAAGTAGCGATCATTACTTTTTGGTTTCGAGCTTTGTGAGAATGATGGTAATCCAATTATTAAGCTAACTGTAAAAAGAAGAAGTTTTTTCATTGTAGTGTTGTTTTCGACAGAATAAGTTTATTGTATATGCCTTACATTAACAACAAAGGAAATACATTTTTGTGAAATCGTCCCTCTGTTTTAGTTATATGTTTTTAAAATCATTACCTTTATGCCGTTTTTAAAACCTGAAAACCTGAAAATAAAATGAGTTCATATATTCGTTATACAATTATTCCGGGCATCATTGCCCTTATAATATTTTATTTAACATGTCTTGTTAATGTCGACTCTATACCAGGAGGAGAAAGTATTTTACAATTTGATAAGATAGCACATTTTGGAATGTTTTTTGTTTTCTCTGCTGTAATTTATCACGATTACTATAGAATGCATCAAGGAAGGCCGAATTTGTATAAATGGGTTTTATTTGGGCTGGTCATCCCCGTTATATATGGTGGCCTTATTGAGATAGCACAAGAAAATTTATTTTCACGTTCAGGTGAATTGCTTGATTTTGTTGCAGATGTTTTAGGATCACTTTCAGCTACTGTTATAGCATTATTTTATTTAAATTTGAAAAGTGAAGAAAAAAAAGAACCTGAGAAATAATTTGAAACTCCATTTATTATGTATTATATTAATTATATATCGATAGTAGTTCTTTCATCTATCTTTTTGGGATGTAATTTTCAGAAAACTGATAATAAAAACTCAAACGATTCTGAAGTATCTTCAAATGATATTTTAGAAACTACTCAAGACGAAAGAGGCTATATAGTAAAAGTAGGGGACATGGCCCCAGATTTTGAAATGAATTTGCCAAATGGCGAAAAAGTAATTCTTTCTTCTTTACAAGGGAAAGTTGTAATGCTGCAATTTACTGCAAGTTGGTGCGGAGTTTGTCGCAAAGAAATGCCATATATTGAAAGTGAGATATGGAGAAAACATCAAAACAATCCAGCCTTTGTTTTATTTGGTATAGATAGGGAGGAGCCTGTTGAAAAAATCGAGGAGCTTATAAAGAAGACAGGTGTTACCTATCCGATTGGTTTAGATCCTGATGCAGGAATATTCACTTTGTATGCAGAAAAAGAAGCAGGTATAACACGGAATGTAATAATCGATAAAGATGGAAAGATTGTAATGTTGACCAGATTGTTTGATGAAGAAGAGTTCAATGAGATGGTGCAGTTTATTGATAAATTATTAAACGATTAATTAATTCAAAACTCCTAAATAATTAATTCAAAGCTATGAAATACGAGGATCTTAAAATTTTAGATGAATTAAGAGAGAAAGGAAGTATCACTGAAGAAGAATTTCAATGCGAAAAAGCGAAGATTCTTGCAGAAGATAAAACTGACTATTCAGGTACTTTCAAAAGACCTTTTTTTGGTATGGAAGAGCGAACTTACCTTATGCTTATGCATTTGTCTCAGTTTGCAAGTTGGTTAATTCCTTTTGTTGGCATTGTTATTCCTATACTTATGTGGACAACAAACAAAGATAGGAGTGATGAAGTTGATAAACATGGGAAAAACATTTTGAACTTTAATATTAGCTATGCAATTTATTCAATTGCATTATTAATTATAATAATTGGAATACCTTTTATTATTATCTTACTTGTCATTTATGCTATAGCAGTAATCATCGCATCTATCAAAGCAAACGATGGTAAGTATTGGGAATATCCACTTACTATTAAATTTATAAAATAGAGCATGGAAGAACAATCTCTTGTGAAATATGATAATGTATCTTTAAATATAGAGGAAAACACTATTTTAAAAGATATAAGTTTTGAGATAAAGCGAGATGATTTTGTTTATATAATTGGTAGGGTTGGTTCAGGCAAAAGTACTCTTTTAAAAAGTATTTATGCTGAGCTTCCAATTGAGGAGGGAGAAGCACGGGTTTTTGATTACAATCTCTCTACATTAAAAAGAAAGTACATTCCATTTCTACGCAGGAAAATTGGAATTGTTTTCCAAGATTTCCAATTACTTATTGACAGATCTGTCGAAAAAAATTTAGAATTTGTTTTACGAGCAACAGGTTGGGAAAACAAGAAGGTTATACGAGATAGAATTAATGAGGTTCTGGTGCAAGTAAACATGCAAAACAAGGCATACAAAATGCCGCACGAGTTGTCAGGAGGTGAACAACAACGTATTGTAATAGCGAGGGCTTTGTTAAACTCTCCTTCATTGATTTTAGCTGATGAGCCTACAGGAAATCTTGATCCTGAAACTGGAAATCAGATAGTAGCTTTGCTGCATTCAATCTCTCAAAAAGAAGCAGCAGTGATAATGTCAACCCATAATTATTCGATTGTGCAAAATTTTCCAGGAAAAATAATGAAGTGCGAAAACATGAAGTTGATAGATTTAAATCATGTCGAAACAGAAGAGTGATTTTATCCTCAATAATTTGTGTAATTCTATAATATCATCTATGCGAGTTAAGGTTCTTATCTTGGTATAATCAAAAGTACTTCTCATTTTAATGTTTATAACATTCTTCTATTCTCTAATGTCATTAAAAAATGAGAGGGTTGCTTTTTTTTTTGTACATTTGCAACTTTAAAAAAGAGCTTTAAAAATAGTAATTGTGGCTGATACAAAATATATTTTCGTTACTGGTGGTGTAGTTTCTTCTTTAGGCAAAGGAATAATTGCCGCATCGTTAGGTAAACTATTGCAAGCAAGGGGTTATAGTGTAACCATTCAAAAGTTTGATCCCTATATAAATGTTGATCCTGGGACTTTAAATCCATATGAACATGGTGAATGCTACGTTACCGTTGATGGGCATGAAGCGGACTTGGATCTTGGACATTACGAACGCTTCTTAAATATTCAAACTACCAAAGAAAATAATATTACAACTGGTAGAATATATCAAAACGTAATTAATAAAGAGCGCAAAGGCGATTATTTAGGTAAAACAGTACAAGTTGTTCCACACATTACTGATGAGATAAAAAGAAATGTAAAACAACTGGGGGTAAAAAATAAATTTGATTTTGTAATTACTGAGATTGGCGGAACTGTAGGAGACATAGAGTCATTGCCATTTTTGGAAAGTGTTCGCCAGTTACGTTGGGAGTTAGGTAATAAAAGCTTAGTAATTCATTTGACATTTGTACCATACATTGCTGCAGCTGGAGAATTAAAAACAAAACCAACTCAGCACTCAGTGAAAGAGTTGCAGTCACAAGGTATACAACCTGACATGTTAGTTTTACGTACTGAGAGAGATTTAAATGAAGAAGTTCTACACAAAGTTGCACTCTTTTGTAATGTTGAGCAAGATGCAGTAATGCAATCAATTGATGTTCCAACTATTTATGAAGTGCCTCTAATGATGCAAGAACAGTCAATGGATGAGGTAGTGCTCAGAAAAATGAACATGACAATTGGCAACAAACCTCAATTGAAGCCATGGATAGAGTTCCTTGAAAAAAGACGGAATGCAACAGATAAAGTCGTAATTAAATTGGTGGGAAAATATGCTGAATTGCCAGATGCTTATAAATCTATAAATGAGTCTTTATCTCAAGCAGCAATTTATCATGATAGAGTATTGGAGTTTGAAGCTATTCAATCTGAAACTATAACAGAAGAAAATGTTGCAGAATTGCTTTCTGATGCAGATGGTATTGTAATTGCACCAGGATTTGGACAACGAGGGGTAGAAGGTAAATTTACAACCATAACGTATGCTCGAATTAATGATATACCAACTTTTGGAATTTGCTTAGGAATGCAGTGCATGGTTATAGAATATGCACGCAATGTATTAGGCTTGCAAGATGCAAACTCCACAGAGCTTAACCCTAAAACTCCATACAAAGTAATTGATCACATGGAAGACCAAAAGCAAATTGCAAATATGGGTGCTTCAATGAGATTAGGAGCATATGATTGTTTATTAAAAAAAGGTTCAATAACATACAATGCATACGGAAAAGAGTTAATTCAAGAGAGACACCGCCATCGTTATGAGTTTAATAATCAGTATAAAGAGCAGTTTGAGGAAAATGGAATGCATATTACTGGTGTAAATCCAGATTCAGGTTTAGTTGAAGTAGTAGAAGTGCCTAAGTTAAAATGGTTTGTGGGCACACAATTTCATCCCGAATATAATAGTACTGTTATCTCGCCCAACCCTCTCTTTATGAGTTTTATGTCTGCGATAATTAAAAACAACTAATAAAAATATTAATAATACGAATAGCAAGATATTCTTTTATAATATACTTGCAATAATAAATACAAATGGATAAAAATACTATTATAGGGTTTCTTCTGATTGCCGTTGTTATGATCTTTTTTATGATTTCTCAGCGACCGAATGCAGAACAACTGGCTCAGCGAGCAAGAATGCAAGATTCCATACAGCAACTGGAAGCTGAGCGTGCAAGAATGCAAGTTGAAGAAATTTCTATTAATGCAGATTCTACAGAAGACTCTTCCAATTCCCTTACTGATTTCTTCGGAAAGGAATCATTTATTTCTGAAGACACCAGTTCTGTAGTCGAGAATATTGCGATAATGGAAGAGCCTGCAGATACAGTTAAAACAACAGTGAAAAGGGGCAATGCTCCTGAAGAATTTATAACCATAGAGAACGAAGATCTTCGTTTAAAAGTATCTACAAAAGGGGGATGGATTTACTCTGCCGAACTTAAGGATTTTAAAAGATACGATAAGGACACTCTATTTCTCTTCAAAGCTGATGAGACTCGTTTTAATTTAGAGCTTTTCAATAAAAAAAGTGTGAGATTAAACACCGAATCAGAAACTTTTAAGCCAATATTGTCAGACAATGGCAAAACATTGACCATGCGTCTTGGATATACTGATGATCAGTATGTGGATTTTGTTTATACACTTCCCAGATCGGGATACCTTATAAATTTTGATATACGCATTAATGGCATGTCGAGTGATTTGCATCCGGAGAGCCTTCAAAACTTTCGAATTAAATGGGATCAAAAACTGCGTCAACAAGAGAAAGGTAAAAAGTTTGAAAGCAGATATGCAACGATTCATTACAAGTATGCTGGAATGGATGTTAAGAAAATGTCTGAAAATAAAGATAAAACAGAAGAGTTTAGTGAACCAATTCATTGGTTTGCCTACAAAGATCAATTTTTCACTACAACTTTTATTGCAGATAAACCATTCAATAATACAATTCTTTCAACTAAAAGTGTTGCTGCTGATGGTTATTTAAAGAACTATGCTGCTGAAATCTGGGCTCCAGTATCTATTAATGAAGCAGGGCAACTATTTGCAGGGTTTCGTTATTATTTAGGACCTGTGCATTATACTTCTATGAAGCAATTAAATAAGAATGTAGAAGCAGATCAAAAACTTCATTTAGAGCAAATGGTTAATTTAGGTTGGAGTTGGCTGAGCTGGATAAACAAGTTTTTTGTAATACCCATTTTCAACTTCTTCCTTTCGATGGGATGGGGTATGGGATTGATAATATTTTTACTAACATTATTAGTGAAATTAATTATCTCACCATTAACCTTTAAATCTTACAAATCGTCCGCAAAAATGCGAGTGTTGAAGCCTCAGGTACAAGAAATTGAAGCTAAATATCCTGGTCAGGATAAGGCTGTTGAACGACAAAAAGCAACCATGGAGCTTTATAATAAAGCTGGAGCAAGCCCAATGAGTGGTTGTTTACCAATGCTTTTGCAATCTCCTATTTTGATTGCACTATTTTGGTTCTTTCCTTCAGCTATAGAACTTCGTCAACAAAGCTTTCTGTGGGCTGATGATTTATCATCATATGATGCTATTATTACTTGGAGTGGGAATATTCCATTAATTACGAAATATCTGGGTAATCATCTAAGCTTATTCTGTTTGTTAATGACAGCTACTAATATTATATATGCAAAATTTAATATGGAAGCAACCAGTGGTGGTTCACAGCAAATGGCTGGAATGAAATTTATGCCTTACATGATGTCTTTCATGATGTTGTTTTTCTTTAATTCATATCCTTCAGGCTTGAGTTACTATTATTTTATTTCAACATTGATAACCATACTTCTTACTGTTTCGTTCCGTAAATTTGTAAACGAAGAAAAGCTTTTATTGCAATTAGAAGCAAATAAACGCAAGAAGAAGAAGAAATCAGGATTTATGGAACGCTTAGAACAAGCTCAGAAAATGCAAGAGAAACAAGCAAGAGAAAATGCTAAGAAAAGAAGATAATGTATCACTATATTTTAAAAAAGCCAAAGCTGTTTTTCTGCTTTGGTTTTTTTATATCTTCTAATTATACTGAATCAATCCAATTAACGTAAAAATATTTAAAACAATTAGCATGAAAAATGAACTAATCTTTTTGTTATTTGTTTTATGCACATATAATCACGTAGAGTATTATTACTAATAAATAGAGTTTTATTATGAGTGAAAAGGACAGCGTTTTAGAATATGACGAAGAAGAATCCGTTAAGTACATTCAGAGCTCCATGCCGGATGATTTAAAAGGACAATTATCAAGCGATGATATTAATTATCTCGTTGATCTAATTTATGAGTATTACGAAGACAAGGGTTTTTTAGATGATGATGATGATGATAACGTAGAAATTGATGAAGATGATTTAATCAATTACGTTATCAAAAATGCAAAATCTGATAATATTAAAGAGTTTACACAAGAACAAGTTCAAGCTGTAATAGAAGGTGAATTATCATACTGTGATACACTTGATCTTGATGATTCAGAAGAATAAATAACATTATAAATACAAAATTATTAATTATGAAACATTTATCATTATTTGCCACTTTACTATTAAGTGGTGCATTAATTTTATCGAGCTGTGGAGCAAGCAACACTGTTAAAGGTGGCGGCATTGGAGCAGGTGCTGGAGCAGCTGTAGGTGCAGGCGTTGGTTCTGTTATTGGAGGTGGCAGAGGTGCTGCTTGGGGTGCTGGTATTGGTGCCGTACTCGGAGGAACAACAGGTGCAATAATTGGAAATAAAATGGATAAGCAAAAGGCTGAGCTTGAAGCCATTGAAGGTGCACAGGTGGAATCCGTAAATGAAGGAGAAGCTATCAAAGTAACATTTGAATCAGGTATATTATTCGCAACAAACTCAAGTACGTTAAATGCAGCTTCACGTTCTTCATTAGATAAATTTGCAACTTCATTGCAAAATAATCCTGACACTGATGTGAAGATATATGGTCATACAGATAGTTCTGGAAGCGATGCGATTAACAATCCATTGTCACAACGCAGAGCAGAGTCAGTATATAATTATTTGCTTTCAAAAGGAATAAGTGGAAATCGTATAGAATCTGAAGGTTTTGGCTCATCTCAACCTGTAGCTGATAATAATTCAGTTGCTGGAAGAAGTCAAAACAGAAGGGTAGAAGTATTTATTCTTCCTAACGCAAAGATGATTCAAGACGCTAAAGAGGGTAAATAAAATAATATATTCAATATAGCAATATAGAAAAATCATTCTGTGAATATCGCAGAATGATTTTTTCTTTGTTGTAAAACTTATTTAAAAGCAATGGTTTGACAGTTAAAGACTGAGCAAATAATTTATATTTGCACACAATTAAACACTCGTTGTTGGATAATATTTTACATTAAAATCATGTCAGAAGAACTAAAAATAACTCATTCAGAAAATAAAGAAGAGAAGTATATTGCACTATACCCTCAAATCTGTTCATTAATTGAAGGAGAAAAGGATATAATTGCCAACATGGCAAACATATCAGCAGCATTAAAAGAGACTTTCAATTTTTTTTGGGTAGGATTTTATCTTGTTAAAGGTACACAATTAGTTTTAGGACCATTTCAAGGTCCAGTTGCGTGCACACGAATTGCTTATGGTAAGGGAGTTTGTGGTACAGCATGGGAAGAAAATAAAACCATTATCGTGCCCGATGTAAATAATTTTCCAGGACACATTGCCTGCAGCTCTCTATCGCAATCTGAAATTGTGATTCCGATAGTTTCTAATAATCACGTCGTTGCTGTTTTAGATGTGGATAGTGAATCCTTGAATTGCTTTGATGAGATAGATCAGAAATACCTTACCTTAATAGTAGAACAACTTAACTTTTGATTTTATTATTTTGTTAAACCAAAAGTTCATTATATCTTTGTGGACGTATTTGTAAAAGAAGTACTGTAAATAGAATTTATACGAAAGTAGCTCAGTTGGTAGAGCATATCATTGCGAAAGTAGCTCAGTTGGTAGAGCATAACCTTGCCAAGGTTAGGGTCGCGAGTTCGAGTCTCGTCTTTCGCTCAACAACACATAGACATACAAACTAAACACTTTAAATTTAGATTGTGTAATTTAAGTTTTTACCGCCTGGATGGCGGAATTGGTAGACGCGTTAGTTTCAGGTACTAATGTTGGTAACAATGTGCAGGTTCGAGTCCTGTTCCAGGCACATATTCAATTTAAAAATATACGCGCAGGTGGTGAAATTGGTATACACGCTACCTTGAGGTGGTAGTGCCGGAAACGGTGTGTGAGTTCGAGTCTCATCCTGCGCACCAATTAAAAATCGTTACTCATTTAATAAGATGTTTAGCGGTTTTTTTTATTTCATTTAAAACCAATATGGGCTCAGCTTGAATAATTTTTCTACTCTCTAAAGTCAAATCCCCCACATTAGCAAAGATTGACTATTCATTATTAACAAAAGCCTCGTTTTGTAAATATTGGAATGTTTTAATCGTTACAAAACTTTTTTGCAGCCAATATTTAGGAAACCAAAGCTAAAAAATCGGATTTCAGTTTCTGGCAGTTATTATGCTGAACCACTCACAGTAAAAACAGGTTCTTTTTCGCTTCTTATGAAATAAATGATTATTTTTACCTTATTATCCACTTTACGTCACCACAATCATGAAAATATTATCAGCAGAAGCCATTCGAAGAATAGATGCAAGAACCATTCAGTATAATGAGATAGCATCACATGAGT
>JAQVZQ010000378.1 GCA_028708095.1 Dysgonamonadaceae bacterium | reverse complement strand
CGCTTGTCCGCTTCCTCTGTCGCGTCGCGAAAGTAAACAAAAACGTCCCAAGTTTGGGATGTTTTTATTTATCGCACCCCGTTCGGGTTTAGAACTCAACTTTCAAGGGGTTTCAGATGGTTTCTGAGAGTATTCCAACGACTTGTGGGTATGACTATATTCTACCAAAATGAGACAAATGGGACACTATAAAAGGGGTTTTACGGTGTTCCATTTAATGGAAAATGAGACAAATGCAGACAGTAGAAATGGGGTTATTTTAAGATGAATTGACAGATATTAACTTTCGTAGCATGACGTCATAATACATCAGACTCTCTCCTTTTCACTTCCTTTAAAAATTTATTTGCCACATTATACAAATTGTGACTTTCAATATAACGATCAACAATTGACAGACTATCATAGTCCCTGGAAACAGCACTTTCTTCCGGAGATAAAGAAAAATCTTCAAGCGAAACGTCATGAAGCCTTAATGCCGGAATCATATCTACGTTGGGCACAATTCTACCATCAACTATTTGTTCGAGAATTTTTTTGTCCACTCTGTAAATCGGAACAATTACCCCTCTTAGATGATGCAAAACTCTTATCATACCCCTTAATTGGATATTGCATTTTGGGTACTCCCAATACCAATCGTCGCCGTATATCTTATACTTATATATAACGTTTTCATTCAAATTAGCTATTTTCTTAACTAAAACTAACACTAAAGTTGTCCTTGAAAAACTACTTTTATTTAAGTCCTTTTTATCAGTAAAAGAAATTACAGGCCACCAAGTATCACGCAAATCAAAATCCAGGTCTGCTATATCCTCAAAAAAATGCTGAGGCATTTTATAGCAGAATAATTTTTTATACATTTGATTACTCACTCCATCCAGCCAATCCCTTCTCACGCCAAAAATTTCGGATGTTTTATTTAAAATATCGTCAGTCAAAGCATCAACTAACGACTCAGGCATATTCTTTAAATCTTTCAATTTAATATCCTTCAATACCGAGGGAATTTGATTTAAAGAAACTCCATGATCATTAAACAACTTAATGAATCTATGAGCCACCTTAAAGGTATCACTAATTTTTTCCTTTTTCTTCCTCTTAAATATACCAGACCAATCAGGTTTTAAAACCAAATCAAACATATATTATCTTTTTTAATATAATTCATTATGTATTTGCTCGTAGCCCTTGTCATCAAGATATTTACTAAAATCAATTTTTTGATCTCTAAAATCAAAAACTTCTTTTGTTTCAGGATTAATCCAAATTTTATAACTATATCTTCCGTCTCCATGGGTACTTTTATATTTTTTAGATTTTTCCTGTAAATCTAAAGTTGGGATCAATATGACATGAGGTTCAATGATTCTTCTACCTATTTTATCGCTGTCTTCCAATATATAAATTAAAAAAGCAAAATAATCAGCCGTTGCCCCACTCACTACTTTCTCAGGAAAGAAAAACCAGCCCGCAGAACCAGACCCATAATTTCTCACCTCATTCGGTTTGGGCTCATAAGCCCTACTGCCTTTGACTTGGATTGTTATTGATTTTTTATTTTTTACATTCATTAGTACCAGATCAATTCCCTTCATCTGAGCATTCATTGGCATAAGAACCTCAATATCCTTATTAGTATTACCTCTTAAAATCCCAGAAACAACTGCTTCGTCAGTATTCAAGCTCCAAAAATTTTTGTATGCAACTCCCATATTATTTTGAAATTAATTTTATTTTTTTGATAATTCTAAGTATTGCTTAAATTTTTCTTCTTCAATTTTAATCTTATTTAAAACATCTTGTGTTACTTTTAATGCAAAAGAGTAATCGTCTTTAGTAATATCTTTTTTACCTCGATGAACTATCAAATGCCTTATATTCCAAACATTCTTATGCCAATCTTCTAAATCTGAATTTCCATACAATTTTTCATAACTATTGCCTATTTTTTTCTCAAACTCAATCCTAAGATCATCATACGTATTAATTCTTGATTTAATCATTTTAACATCTTCTTTCAATTTAACATCTTCTTTCAATGGCAATCTAGAAAATTTATCTATTTTCTTATCAAATGTAGAATCATCTAAGCTACCCGTATTATAATTCGAAGAAAAATATAAAAAACCATAATTATCTGATAAAGCGACTTCAACAGCCGTGGCCAAATCAACCAATGCTAAATGATAATTTTTATCCATGTGAGCTTTTCTGATTGAACTAAACAAAAATTCATAATAGTTTTGTATGTACTGATTTGTGGCCATTGTAAAAAATGCTTTCTTAAATACATCTTGAGTGCAATTCTTTTTTTCTGCATTCCCATAATCTAATGATTCTATATTTTGCGATATAAGGCCGCCATATTTTTTGTAGCCAGGATGTTCTTCAAATTTATTGCATTTCAACATCAAACCAACAATCCAATTTTCATCTCTTTCCCATTTTTTTATTTCTTTATCATTTAATTTATAAACTTTTATCCATTCTTGTTTAGGTAAACTAAATTTTTCACCATACCTAATAGTAAAGTCACTCGCAACATACATATAAACAAAGAGAAATCTTTTAAAAAATTTTTCAGCTAAATCATGGATTATTTTTGAGTTTTCTGGGTGCGCAGGATTAGCTCGCAAATCATTAATTGGAAAAATTATCTGTATGTTAGTAAAACTTTGAGGAAAATACATTTTCCCATATAAATCAAAATCACAATAAGAGCACGATCCTCCCTCAAGAACAAATTTCATTTCACCCGTATTTACTCTTCTATGCATTGGTTTTAATTTATTTTTCCCTTGAGTATCGCGTGTTGTTTTGCCTTTATCAAAAATCAACACTCCTTTTTCATGTTTTATTCTTACGACGCCAATTTTATTATCACTATTTATAGGATATGAAGTTGGAGGAAGTGTGAGTTTATATGGATAATTAAATATAATATTAATTAATCCTGGTTCTGATTTTGTTTGTTCTTTGTCCATATTATTTATAATATTTCCATATTTGTATATTACATCTCAAACCCTCTTAAATCAAGCTAAAATTACAACAAAATATATTATATTAGGCTGTTAAGTTACCAACAGCTGGGGTCTGGACTTCCTTTGTGGGTTGCGTCATTAATGTACTAGTAATAAGTAAATTAATGATTATGCAACAAAGAACAGATACTGCCCTTTATGGGCAAATTAGGTCAAATACCGAGGTAGTGGAAGCACCTTTCCGCTATTGTCTATATGCTCGAAAATCGACCGAAGAAGATGAAAGACAAGCTCTTTCCATTGATTCCCAAATCAAAGAAATGCTTCAACTAGCTCA
>JAQVZQ010000377.1 GCA_028708095.1 Dysgonamonadaceae bacterium | reverse complement strand
CATTTGCTTGGTGGTAGGGAACATAATCATATTAAAGACTATTCAATATTAAGGTTAGTTTTCTTTTGAAGTTTCTTTGAGAATGTCCTTTATCTGAAAGTAAACTCCGATAGTTATTCGTTAATAACAACTTCTGGTGTAGTTTTATTACTTATCCAGAGTCAAATAGATTTTAGAGAAAGTAATACTGGGTGTGTGAATTAGAGGAAGATTAATTATTAGGTTCCCAGTTATTACTTTCTCTTTTATATATAAAGCAAATGGTTGGGAAATAAAATTAGTATCCTTAGACAAACTAGGGACACTAGAACTCACATAAATACATTAAATAATAATGAAAGAATTTACGATAGAAGAAATCAAAGACCTATTAAACCAGGTGATGAAGGAAAAAATTAGTTTTTTTGAAATGGTTGAGGTGATTAATGAGAAGATAAGTGAAGCAGAAGTAGGCGAGTTCAAGGATGGTGACTTCGTGGCTGGACTTGGATGTCTGATTATATTGCATAAACAGATAAATAATTATTCAGCTAAATATCATGTGTTGTACGCAAAGACTAATGGAAGGCTTCACTATTACAATACATATTCTCAATTAAGTGGTACACACAAGCTAAGACTTGCCACCGAGACAGAAAAACAAGAGTTGCTCGATGCCCTTATAAAAGAGGGAAAGAGGTGGAATGCTGAAAAGTTATGTGTGGAGTATATAGAGAAAGATATATCTGAAATAGCGACAGACTTTAAAAGTGCAGTAGATTATTTGCATGAAGACATTTATCAATTTACAACAGGTGCGACTAAAAATCATAGCTTTAAACTATCAGCGTTCAACCGACTAATGATATTAGCAGAAGCATGGAACTCTTTTGACGAATTTAAGCCTGATTGGGAGGACACAAACCAGTGTAAGCATTATCCACTTTTTGAGTTTGTGAACGGAAAATTTGAATTTTCGAATGTGATTTTCTCTCGATCTATTTCAGACACTCATATGTCAAATTTTAGCTTTAAAACTCCAGAGAGAGCGGAACAATTCGGGAAGCAGTTTATAGACTTATTTAGAATAGTATTAAGTAATTAATAATTAAAAAATGGAATCCATTAAAACTTTTAAAGATTTGGAATTTGAGATGCACCCTATATCATTGAATGCTAAATCATTAAAAGACACAAAAGAAATGGTTGCTAATTCAAAACATGCAGTAATAGAATTTGAAAATAGTTATGGCGTATCTGTTCTATTTGGGGATATATTTTATTCAAATGGGATTGATACGTATGAAGTTGTAATAATGAAGGATAAGCATGTTTGCTTTGATACTCCACTAACTGACACTGTTTTAGCATACAAAAATGAAAATGAAGTCACTGAAATAATGAGAAAAGTTCAAGAATTTAACAAATAAATAAACTTACAACCATGACAACAAAAATTGAATTAAAACGAATAAATGGAGACATTATTTTTTCGCATGAATGCGAGAATAATAGTGTTGCAAAAACAATTGAGGCATTTCGAACATCTGGTGCAAAATTTGATCTTAGTGGTGCCAATTTGAAATATGCAGATTTGAGTAATACCAATTTAAATGGTGTTAATTTAAGTGATGCAAATTTAATTGGTGTCGATTTGAGTGGTTCCAATTTAAAGGATGCAAATTTAGATGATACTAATTTGAGATGGGCAGATTTAAGTGATGCTGATTTGAGTAATACCAGTTTGAGATATACCGATTTGAGTAATTCTAAGTTAACTAATACCAATTTGAGTAATGCCAAGTTAGTTAATACTGAGTTGGAGTATACCGATTTACGGAATGCTAATTTGAGTAATACCGATTTGGATAGTATCAAATTGAAGTATACCAATTTGAGTAATGCCAATTTACATAACATTAATATGTACGTAACGACAGCATTTATTCTACCGCAATGCCCATCTGAGGGGTCATTTGTAGCGTGGAAAAAAGCAGGGAATATGATAGTTAAGCTACTTGTCACAGAGGATGCAAAGAGAAGCTCAGCAACTACTTTAAAATGCAGATGCTCAAAGGCAAGAGTATTGCGAATCGAGAATATTGATGGAAGTGAATCAGAGTTACAAGAAGTTGCATCATCATATGATGATGAGTTTATATATCATGTAGGAGAAACAGTAGAGGTTGATGACTTTGATGATAACAGATGGAATGAGTGCAGTACAGGAATCCATTTTTTTATAGCAAGGGAAATGGCGGTTAAATATTGATTGATATGAAAGTTGCTTACATAAAACTTAAATAGAATTACAAACTTTAAAATATAGTAAAAATGGAAAATACGAAAAACAAAAAGAAATGTGCTATACATGATGTTATGCTCTGTACTTTTTGTGAAAAAGAAATTATAGAAGCAAAATTAACATACACGGAAGATGCTGAACCATCGCATATTAAATGCTTAGAAGACTTTAATAAACATTGGGAAGATAGAGCTGTAATGATGGATTTGATGGGTTATTAATATAGAGCACAATGTAGCATTTACGAATGTTTTAAAATGAATAATAATCAAAACAAAGGACATGAAAACAGAACCAATGGAAGCATTGAAATTTCTATATAGCGTTGAAGACCCAACCGACAATATACCAATGCACCTTACACCAAAAGATAAAGCAGACCATGTTTGTAGACTTGCATTCAAAGAAGGTCAATCCAACCCGAAAATAAAACAATTGGAGTGGCGAGGAGATGTAACTCATAGAATAAAAACAAATACCTCTATTGGGGAATATGAAGTGTACAAGTCTATTAATGGTGATTATTTATTTTACATAGATGGCATAAAAGCTACAACAATTACATTTAATTCTTTGGAAAAAGCTAAAGCTTTTGCACAGAAAGACTTTGAAGCACGTGTAAAGAAGTGTTTAATAATTGAATGATTATGACAAAAGAAGAGGCAAAATTAAAATTAAGAGAAGCTCAAGATAATCTGAGGCAAGCAGAGGTTATATTAGAAATGCATGAGAATGGAATGCGAGAAATAAAAGAGGATATTAGAGAATTGAAAGCAATTATCAATAAAAAAGATGATTGGAAGTCAGTTGAAGTCCCTGACGAATGGCATCAATTGTATCTGGAAAAAATAACCCTCATGGCGGATATGATGCGTTTTGCTTATATTAAAAATGAGGGGTGGGTGCCTGATTGGGAGGATTCATATAATAAAAAATGGGGCTTGAGCATTAATAATATTGAAGGAGTTAATCTGGATTCTTATTTTAATTACAACCACTTTATTTTCGGCATAGTAGTCAAATCACAAGAAATTGCCCAGGAAATGCTTG
>JAQVZQ010000376.1 GCA_028708095.1 Dysgonamonadaceae bacterium | reverse complement strand
ATCTACAAAACGAATTCTGGGACTACAGAGCCGCTTTAAAAAATCTACACTTGATAATCAGGCGATTGCATTTATAAATAGTTGGAAATTCTTTGCTTTTAGTGTTTTTTGGGGGAAAAATGCTCAACTTGGGTTAATATTTTTTGGATGGTAAGTTAATACAATTTTCAGTAACCTAAAAAATCTATATAATAAAACTGTGGCGAGCTTTGAAAGGCTTGATGCAAACACTGTATGTATATTAAGGGAAAACAGTAAAGTTGTAAAAGACTAAACCATATCTATCATAAGGCGTTATTAAAGAAAACTAATCAAACAGCAATATGAAACATGTACTTTTATTTAGCTTGGTAATGTCTATTGCATTTACAGTATCTTGCCAAGAACTAAAAACCGATAAGGATGATAAGATAGATAATGTCGAAACTCCAAATGACACAATAAAAGAAATTCCAAATGACACAGTAAATGATAATCCAAATGGAACAGATCCAATTTATCCTCCAGTTGAAACACAACCTGCAAATGCAGATTATAAGCCAGCCTTTGAAGGACAAACTCGTATAAATGGTGTTAAAACTACCACACCTTACGAAGTTAACATAATAGCGGAAGGTTTATCAAATCCATGGGCTGTTACTTCGCTTCCTGATGGAAGGTTGTTGATTACAGAAAAGAAAGGAACCATGAGAATTGCTACTACAGCTGGGGTTGTTAGCGATGCCATAACCGGATTCCCCGATGTAGATAGCCGAAATCAAGGTGGATTGCTTGATGTTGCATCAGCTCCTGATTTTGAAACAAGTCGCATGCTCTACTTTACACTTGCCGAAAAGAAACCAGAGGGATCACTAACAGCCGTTGGTAAAGGTAAATTATCTGCAGATGAAAAGAGGATAGAGAATTTTCAAATCATTTTCCGTGCTATTCCATACTTTGACAATAGTATGCACTTTGGCAGTCGCATAGTTTTTGATAATAAGGGCAATATATTTGCATCAACTGGCGAGCGTTCGGATATGAGAATGCGTCCCAACGCACAACTATTAGATAAAGGTCATGGTAAAGTTGTGTATATAACTACTGAAGGGAAACCAGTTGAAGGAAATCCTTTTATTAATAAAAAAGATGCATTGCCAGAGATTTATTCATATGGACATCGTAATGCACAAGGTCTCGATATTCACCCTGTAACTGGTGAGTTGTGGTTGAGCGAAATGGGACCACGTGGAGGAGATGAACTTAATCTTATAAAAGCAGGTAAGAATTATGGTTGGCCAACTATTGGTTACGGAATAGAATATAGTGGTGCTAAAGTGGGTAGTGGAATAACTCAAAAAGAAGGGATGGAGCAGCCTATTTATTATTGGGATCCTGTTCTTTCGCCCAGTGGCATGGCTTTTTATAGCTCGAATGTGATTCCTGAATGGGAAAATAATCTTTTTATTGGTGGTCTCAGCAGCAAACACATTGCTCGCATCGTTATTAAAAACAATAAAGTAGTGGGGGAGGAACGATTGCTTGAAAAAGAAAACCAACGATTTCGAGATGTTGGAATAGGAAAAGATGGAGCCCTTTATGCAGTAACTGATGAAGGCAGATTGTATCGAATTTCTAAGAAATAATATTCATCATTTAAAAGTATTAAAAAAATGAATAAACGAGAATTCATAAAAAAAAGTATGGTTGGAGCTATTGCTCTTGGAGCATCAAGTAAGGTTTCGAGCTCTTATGAGAATATGGTATATGCTCCTAAAAAAGCGACGATTAAAAGAAAACTAGGAAACACTGGTTTCGATGTATTTCCTGTTGTATATGGTGGAATAGTTTCGATGAAAGATGGGCAAAATGCTTCCAACAACTATGTAGCATGGGCACGAGACCGAGGAATCAATTACTTTGATGTAGCCCCAACTTATGGAGATGCACAAGAGAAACTTGGGGTTTCAATCAAACCATTCCGAAAAGATATTTATTTGGCATCGAAAACTACTCAACGCAATAAAGAAGGAGCGGAGAAGGAATTTGAAGAATCATTGCGTTTACTACACACCGATTATTTCGATATATATCAATTGCATAGTTTGACTACACCAGAAGATGTTGATAAGGCTTTTGGTCCAAACGGAGTAATAGAAATGGTTGAAAAAGAAAAACAACGTGGACGCATACGTAAAGTTGGGTTTTCTGCACATTCACAAACACAAGCACTGCGCGCAATGTCCATGTATGATTTTGACACTGTCATGTTTCCTTTAAATTGGCAAATGGATATGCGAGATGGATGGGGCTCAGGTGTAGCAAATGAGGCAAAACGTCGTGGTGTTGGAGTAATTTCCATCAAAGGACTCATTTCTCGGCGATGGTTGGATGGAGATGACAGGAGCCAATATCCAAAATCATGGTGCAAACCCATTGATGTAAGCGATGTAGATTTAGGTGTTGCCGCACTTAAATATACTTTCAAAGCTGGTGCAGATGTAATTATTCCTCCAGGTGATTTTAGAAACTTCGCATTCTGTGTCGATCACATTGAAGAGGTTCTTGACGATTTAAACTCTCATTCTCATAACACATTGCTTAAAAAAGAATTCCTTGCTGTGAAAGAACATCCTTTTTTTGAACCTAAAACATAATATAAAACTTGGACTAATGGTAATAGAAAAACATCATTAGGCAAAAAGGTAAAACGAGAATCCAATAATAATAGGGAACTCAAATTTGCTTTGGGGAATTCTATTGATACATTTAGGTATCTTGTTTTTAACACTTTGCGAAGTGTTTTGGAGAAAAAGGCTCCACTTTTTTTAAAAGCGTACCATTAATTGACACAAAAAGGACTCACTTTTCTTACGAAGCACCCTTAATTGGTAGAAATAGATACTATGTTTGTTAGCAAGACCTCCATTTCTCGAAAAGCTCATCTCTACTACCAAAAACAAAAAAGCAAAAGCAACACCCAGAATACGAATGTTGCTTTTGCTTTTAATGCAAATGTGCTAAACTAAGCGTTGATTTTATTTTATTGGTGTCCGCTAAAAGTTAGAAAAGGGCATAACGCATCTCTCAATCACCGATGAATAGGTGAATGAGAGGTGTGTTTTTATTTCCAAGCCCCCCTTAATCAAAAAGTGATGGCTGATTTGGCGGTCTTATGACTTTATCAATCATCACGTCCCAATCTTTCTCGGGATACTCAAGGATGCTTTTATAGTTTCAGAACTCCTACCCTAACACAATCTACATTGTCGTGATTTTGAAGTTCATCATCAAATTTGTATTTGGGTACTTCGTTTCAGTATTGTTAATTTGCTCCAAAACATTTTCGAGAGCGCTATTGC
>JAQVZQ010000058.1 GCA_028708095.1 Dysgonamonadaceae bacterium | reverse complement strand
TTTTGATTTCATCGAGAAACGGAACTATGTCTTGCAGTTTATGAGTGTCTACAATAATTGCACATTTCACAAATATTATTCCTTCCTTATTATCTCTCCATATCAAACGCTTATTTATGTGTCTTCTCTTTTCCACATCAAGGTAGCAGGAACAGGGAGCAAGGTTGTTATCAACATTAAAGTCACACGGTAGACATGTAAATCCTGAATCTCTCAATGCCCTACATCCCTCAACGGTAGCCTCACCCCAGTGTAGTGTTGTTACTGGCCCAGTTATTTCTTTCCCTGCAAATCTGCGAACTTGATCCATAACCAAATCACAATCATGCTTTACTTCATCGTAACCTGCGTTGATATAAGGTCTATCTGGTTTATCGGCAAAAGCATGAAAGCTCAGCTGCAGCCAATCTGAGTTTTCTTTCCATTCATTTTTGAACTTGTCTGTCATTTGAGAGAGGTTGAAGCCATCAGTCTCATAATAGATATTCAGATGAATTTTTGTTCCATAAGAGTCGTGCACCTCTTTCAAGAAACCAAGATAGGGGTTATCAAATATTGAGCTATAAACAGATGCATTTTGTGTGATGTCCCTAAGGAACCATATATTATCATCGAGAGAAAGTCGGTATTTGTTAACAAAATTCGTTAGTCGATAAACTTCTATGGCTTGCTGCTGGTTATTTGTACTATCAATGGCTTCAATTATATTCTTATAACCTTTTAAAGGAACATCAGCTACGAATACACCGTCAACATACTTTGCTTTGATGCCGTTTACAGATATTTTACTGCTAGAACTAGCCGATATTCTGACAGGAACAATAAGATGTTCATCTGAAACTATTCCGTCGAGTTTATGTAACATATCCCCATCAATTGGAGTTATGAAATTAATATTATTTTTAGAAAAGCTTTGATTTCCTAATACAGGTCGGACTAAAGCAATCCCCATTCCTGTAATGGCTGTCTGTTTAATAAATTCACGACGAGAATAAATAGTCTTTTTCATAACTCAATTTATTAAATTAAAATGATACTTACTGGTATATATTATATACAAAAATATGTTTTATTCATTTAAACATGTCATGTTTTCCGCATTTTTGTCCTCAAATGATCTAGGAGAACATGTCTTTACAAGAATCAACTATTTGTATAATTCTGTTATACCGATTTTTATATTGTCCTTCAAGCTTTAAAAAAAGTATTGTTATATCTTTCCTATCTGCAAGATAACAATTATGTGGCAACTATTGTTACAAATACCTCATTATTGATTTCATCATACTTAGTCTTTGTAAGAAAAGAATAAATAGCACACTTCAAAGATAGCAATTTATCTTCAAACTTCATCACTTTTTTTATTTATTTACATGCTCAAATGCGCTTTTTTTAGAGGGTGGGAAACTTGAGTTATTAATATAAACTCAGGTAAAATTACCAAATGACATTTTCCTTTAACTGACAAAAACGTTATATGATTTAATTCATCTTTATCACGCTAAAAAACATACAACTATGAAAATAAATTTAATAGACATTTTAAGAAACTCATTCTCTGATAAATCATATCAAGACATTTCACAACATGTGGGCATAAATCTTGAATCTACAAAAAATGGCTTAAATGCTATTACACCTATTGTATTAGCATCAGTTTTAGGAAATAACACTGTGAAGAATGCAACGCAACCAGTGTGATGGAATGCTTTAAAAGAAGAATATCCTTTTAGTGAGGATGAAGATATTGAAACAATCTACATCAACTCCCCCTCCTTTCTAATTAAAGGACGTGAAGTTATTTCAGGAATGTTTCGAACTAACCACGACGAACTGGTAAGCTCGATTAGTAGTATAGCAGGAATTCAAAAAGAAAAAGCTTCGGGATTAATTGAAGTTGGTGTACCTCTCATAGCTGGCTATTTAAATAATTGGGTAAGAAAGAAAGGATGGAAATTTAAAGATTTAATTGAGAATCTTGATGAAAACAAACCTTCCATTATAGCTGCTCTTCCAAGTGGTATATCACCTGCTCGCTTTGGAATGGGCAATGTGCCAAAAGACAATTTCTCTAAAACCATAGAAACGGCAATTCCTACCAAAACAAAGTCACATAATAGGGTAAGAAATGGATTTATGTGGCTCTTTGGTTTAATTGTAATTGCGCTGCTTTTGTGGTATTTCATGGGAAAGTAGGTAGGGAAATATAAAACATCACGTCTTTTTGTAAAAGGTTATAGATAAATAAAAAAGGACAAACACTTAACTGTGCTGTCCTTTTTTTATTTATACTATCTCTTGACACCAAATATTGTGAGTTTCTACTTCGATAATTTCAATTCTTCAATAATATGTGGGGCTTTCATTATTTTGTCAATCACATACAATGAATATCTAATATCAACACTAATGGTACGTTGCATTTCGGGTTCAAATACAACATCACCACTCAATGCCTCCCAATTGCCATCGAATGCAAGTCCAATTAGCTCAGCATTCCCGTTAAGTACAGGGCTACCTGAATTTCCTCCTGTTATGTCGTTATTAGATAAGAAACAAGTTACAAGTTCACCCTTATCATTTTGATATTGACCGAAATTCGCTTTACGCAATTCGTCCAAAATCTCAGGTTGTACATTAAACTCTGGATCTCCTGGTGTTTCTTTTTCAAAAACGCCTTTGGTTGTCGTGTAATAGTTATACCAGACACCATCGCGAGGTTCATATCCTTGAACGGTACCATAACTCAATCGTTGAGTGAAATTGGCGTCAGGAGAATAGGCATAATCAGGATTCATCTCCATTAATGCAGCTATAAACTCTCTTTCGGCTCGTAATATGTCTTCATAAGATGCAATCATTTTTTCAGACATTTGATATCCCATATCTTTTACAGAAAGAGCTAAATCCATTGCTGGATCTTTGATGATATCTTTGTTGTCTTTTTTATTTAATAAAATCATCAAATCATCCAGATTTACAAACTTAGAGTTCTTGAATAACCAATCGGCATATTTCTCGTAGTCGCCTTTAAATTTTTTCTCAATAAATTTATAAATATCAGGTAAGTTTTCCTTCGGAGCACGCGATGCATATAAGCGTAGCATTACGGGTAATACTCTTTTATCTAACTCAGGCTCATAATCTTTATATGAATCAATAATGCGTTCATTTATAAAATCTTCCTTTTCTTGTTCTGTATTGGTAGCTTCAAATTCCAAAAGAGTATTGGCAAAACGAATAATCTCTATACCATTCCTAAATATTTCTAAGTAGTAGGTAGTATTTAATGCATCTTCTGCAGAACTTATATATGCATTTTCAAGGGTTGACAATGTGTTACCATACTTTGCTTTTGCTTCAGGATTACTTTCTATCCACTCTGACAACTCTCTTTCAATGGCTTCTTTCTCCTTCACGACACCCAAATTGGTTAATGCCTCATTCATTCCCATCGAGTTTTTCCAATAGTTGGAACTACCTGAATATTTAGATGCATATTTAATACGTATAGCATCGCTACTATTCATGGCTTCTCTCCAAAGTTTTTGTTTCTCTCCCCTAACTTCAATTCGTGGTTTGTTTTCTGAATCCATCATTCTTTGTATTCCCCATGATGACATATATCGTTTTGTACGTCCAGGATAACCAATTGTCATGGCATAGTCGCCTTCTTTGTATCCTGCAACAGAAACAGGAACAACATATTTAGGAGCGTAAGGTACATTTTCAGGATTATATTCAGCTGGACGATTGTCCTGATTGGCATACACCCTAAAAACTGAAAAGTCGCCTGTTTGTCTTGGCCACATCCAGTTGTCAGTATCTCCACCGAATTTACCAATGGAAGAAGGGGGTGCAACAACTAATCTTACATCACGGAAAATATCATATACTACCATGTAGTATTTATTCCCTGAATAAAAAGGAACAACACGTGCTTCTGCAAATGGATCGTTTAAGTATTCTTGTGTCATAGCGTTTGACAAGGAATCAATGACTAATTGACGTTGTATTTCGCTTAACACAGAGGGAATTTGCGACATTATTTCTTTGGTAACATCTTTTGTGGTGCGCAAAAAAGAAACTGTTAATCCGTCAGCTGACAACTCTTCATTTATGTTATTTGCAGCAAATCCATCTTTCAGATAGTCATGTTCAACGGCACTTAGTTTTTGGATGGCTCCATATCCGCAATGGTGATTGGTGAAAATCAATCCTTTTTCAGATACAGCAACACCGCTACATCCTCCTCCAAATATAACAACTGCATCTTTCAGGGAAGGGTTATTCTCGTCATACAGTTTTTCAATTGGAAAGGTGAAACCAAGCTCTTGCATTCTGGCAATACTTTGTTTGTTCAACTCTTTTAATAACCACATCCCCTCATCAGCTTTAACAGAAAAAACCAAAAGGATGACAGTTATTGATAATAGTATTCTTCTCATAAGTAATTTATTGATTGAAATATTTATAATATTAATTTTTAAAGTATTTACCTATCACAGGCATCTCTCGCAAAGGTAATTCTTTTTTTATTGTCACTATTAAATAAGTTATGATGATAACAGTATTTATAGCTATACGGACAACCACGTTGGGTGAATAAAGAAAGTTCAAATACATTACAATTCCTAACACAATAGTTAGCAACACGAAGTTAAGTGCTGTTTTAAGATTATAGGGTATGGGGTAATGTTTTTGTCCCAAAAAATAGGAAATAATCATCATGCTGAGATTAGCAAAGAAAGATGCCCAAGCACAAGCCATGTATCCATAGTGAGGAATGAAAACTATCAAAATAGTGAGTGTAATGGTCAAACCAAATAAAGACATATAGGCTCCCCATTTAGTTTTGTCGGTTAGTTTGTACCATAGAGATAAATTGAAGTATAACCCAAAAAACAATTCTCCAAGCATTACAATAGGCACTACTTTAAGGCCTTCATGATAATTTCGTGGAATTAAATATTTAATAATGTCAAGATAACCAAGTGTCACCAAAAAAATAAACAATCCCAGTATTAAAAAATACTTAGAGGCATCTGCATACGATTTTAGATTAGAATCAGCACCAGACTCCCTATCTCGTGCAAATATAAATGGCTCGAAAGCATACCTAAAAGCTTGTGTAAACATCACCATGATAATGGCAATTTTAAAACTCTGCCCGTATATACCCAACTGTGTTTCTGCCTCAGCAGGATCAGGATATAACCAAGTAAAAACCATTTTGTCTGCTGATTGATTCAAAACACCAGCTATACCTAATATAAGAAGTGGATAGGAATATTTCAACATCCTTTTTAGCAACACACCATCAAATTGAAACTTGATACGCATATGAGGTGTAAGTAGCAAAAACTGTATAAGTGAAGCCACCAAATTGGAGAACAAAATGTAATCGATACCATTGGATATATCGTACCATGAGAATAATTCAGGATAATAATTCGACAACCAAGGTGCTATTTTAAAGAAAAATAGATTGAAAACAATTATCAATATTACATTCAACAGTTTGAGAAATGCAAACTTAACTGGGCGTTTTGAGAAACGAAGAAAAGCAAATGGTATTGCCCCCAATACATCAAACATTAAGATAAGTATGAGCATGAGTGCATAGCGCGGTTTCATACTTGGCCCAAAATTTGCGGCAATAGGCTCTAAAAAAGTGATAGCTAAAACAACAAAAAGTAACGTGGAAGTCACAATACTAATGATAGCTGTAGAATAGACTTTAAGTGGTTCATCTTCTCTATTAGCAAACCTAAAAAAACCAGTTTCCATTCCGTAAGTCAGTATCACTTGAAAGAGTGCTATCCATGCATAAGAATAAGTGATAACACCCATTTCAGCTATGGTCTTTAATTCAAAAGCCCAATACAAACCAAGGAACCAGCTTAGCAGTTTACCGAAGATGCTGCTCACGCCATAAATGGCTGTCTCTTTGGCCAGAGTTTTCATTCCACTTGCCATACCTATACTATATCTTTCAGAAAATAATTTGTAATATGTATGCAAAAGTAACATTTTATCTTTGAATTTAAGTAGTTTCAACTGTATTGCTGCAGATAATTGCATATCAAAATTTATAAAACACAACAAGAACTACCAACCCTTAAAGCTTATAAAAACATTATATGAAAAATGAATAAAAAAAATCTGGCAACCTTCAATGACAAATCGAGTTTTGTGAAAAATTTTCATACATTTGTTTTTTATCAAATTTGTCACTTATATGTTATTTATCGATTCTGAGCAAATTCGTATTAACATGAATAATGCAGCGATGGAGCAAACTCCATTCTTTTTTATTATTAATTACGAAATGTCTGACGGTCTATTTATAGAAAACCCTACATCGCAAAACGAGATGCTCTTTCAGTTCAACAACATTGGTAATAAGCCCTCACTCCAAAATAGTAATAAGCGGTCAGAACTAACAGCTTACCCCATTTCATTAGAAGAGTACAGCGCAAAATTTGAAATTGTACAACAAGGATTAAAAAGCGGTGATATTGATGTAGTTAATCTTACTGCTCGTACACCTGTACACACAAATTTAAATTGTCGTGATATATTTCTTCGAAGTCATTCACCTTACCAGGTTTATATTCCTGGTAAATTTGTATGCTTCTCCCCTGAACGATTCGTTAAAATTAAAAATGGTAGAATATGGTCTAATCCGATGAAAGGAACTATCGATGCATCAACTCCTGATGCCGAACAATTGATTTTAAGTGACTCCAAAGAAATTGCTGAACACACTGAAATAGCTAAACTTATAGTCGAAGAGCTAAAAATGGTTGCTAGCGATGTTACTATAAAGCGATTCAGATATATTGACCAAGTTAAAACGCACAATAAAACGTTGCTTCAAGTAAGTTCCGAAATTGAAGGTGTGTTGCCTAATGATTATATCTCCCGCATCGGAGACATTGTATTCTCGCTTTTGCCAGCAGGATCAATTACTGGATCGCCCAAAACAAAAGCCAGAGAGTATATTCGTTTTGCAGAAGTTCAACCGAGAGGATATTATTGTGGAGTTGCTGGATATTTTGATGGAGAAACACTGGACACAGCGGTGCTTATAAGATTCATAGAAATAGAAAATGAAAATATGTTTTTCAGAAGTGGCGGCGGAGTAACTCGTGACAGCATTTGCATAAATGAATACCAAGAAGTTTTACAAAAGATATATCTAACACTTGTATGACAAATCCTCTTTTTATTGAAGTATTAAAGGTAAAGAATGGGATGTTTGTCGATCCTGAACCTCACCTAAAACGCATCTTTCGCACAAGGTTGCATTTTTTCGCTGAACCATTGTCTGTAAATCTAACAAATGATATGATACCTAATGATTTACGCACTGGATTGTTAAAATGTAGAATTGTTTATGGTAAGGAAGTTGTTTCTATAGAATTTGAACCATATAAAATGCGAAATATTCAAAGTCTCACTATAATTGAAAACAATACTATTGACTACAGCCATAAATATTTTAATCGTGACATAATCAATGAGCTATTTTCTCAACGTGGCGAAAGCGACGATATTTTGATTGTGAAGAACTCACTGGTTACCGACACTTCTTATACAAATGTTGTTTTTAAAGATTACAAGGGTAGACTTTTTACTCCTTCGAGTACTCTTTTGTCTGGAATAAAAAGAAAAAAATTATTAGATGCAGGCATTATTCGTGAAAAAGAGATATGCGTGAAGGACATAAAATCATATGAAGGCGTTTTTTTAATAAACACAATGATAGATATTGAAGACAAATTATTTATAAGCGTTGACTCAATATATTAAATGTTTCCGCATATTACATATCACTAAAGGAATACGATATCTTCAAATTAAGAACATTTACCTATTTCTAGTTCATCTAAGCGTGCGCTCTTTATCTATCTTTAAGGATAAAACTTATCGAAATTTCAAATAAAACCGTTTACTTTGCAACTTCAAATTAAAAAACAAAATAATTAGTTAATTAGCAATTTTTTGCGTGCAACAGGGTTTAATTTTTTCTTTTTTGGAAAAAATGCTTAGTTGCGATTGGGTATTTATAAACCCAAAATATAAAGAATGTATGGCACAAGAAGATGTTTTCAGAAAATTAGTATCTCATTGCAAGGAATACGGCTTTGTATTCCAGTCAAGTGAAATTTATGATGGATTAGCAGCAGTTTATGACTATGGACAAATGGGAGTAGAGCTGAAAAACAATATTAAAAAATATTGGTGGGACAGCATGGTGCTTTTACACGAAAATATTGTTGGAATTGACTCAGCTATTTTCATGCATCCTTCTATATGGAAAGCATCGGGACATGTTGATGCATTTAATGACCCTTTGATAGATAACAAAGACAGCAAAAAAAGATATCGAGCCGATGTGTTAATCGAAGACTTTTTAGCAAAGATAGACGATAAAGTAAACAAAGAAGTTGAAAAGGCAGCAAAACGATTTGGTGAAAAATTCGATGAGAAGATGTATCGAGAGACCAATCCACGTGTTTTGGAGTACATAAACAACCGCAACGAAATTCATGAACGTTTTTCAAAAGCATTAAATGACAATGACTTGGTGGAACTTCGTCAAATAATAGTTGATTGCGAAATAGCCTGTCCAGTAAGCGGTACTCGTGAATGGACCGATGTGCGTCAATTCAACTTAATGTTTGCTACCGAAATGGGATCTACTTCAGAAGGTGCTCAAAAAGTGTACCTGCGTCCTGAAACTGCACAAGGTATTTTTGTGAACTATCTGAATGTTCAAAAGACAGGCCGAATGAGAATACCTTTTGGTATTGCTCAAATTGGTAAAGCTTTTCGTAACGAAATTGTGGCTCGTCAGTTTATCTTTCGTATGCGCGAATTTGAACAGATGGAATTACAGTTTTTCGTAAAACCTGGTGAAGAGTTAGAGTGGTTTGAGGAGTGGAAAAAGATTCGTATGAAATGGCATCAAACTCTTGGTTTTGGCGCAGAGAACTATCGCTTTAACGATCACGATAAAATGGCTCACTATGCAAATGCAGCTACAGATATTGAATATAGAATGCCATTTGGATTTAAAGAAGTGGAAGGAATTCACTCACGAACCGATTTTGATTTGGCACAACACGAAAAATTCTCGGGAAAGAGGTTGCAATATTTTGACCCAGAGCTAAACAAATCTTATATCCCCTATGTAGTGGAAACTTCAATCGGGATAGACCGTATGTTTTTATCAGTAATCGCTGCTTCATATTGCGAAGAGACCCTCGAAAAAGGAGATACCCGTATTGTGATGAAACTTCCTCCAGCATTGGCTCCAGTTAAAGCAGCTATATTGCCTTTAGTTAGAAAAGATGAATTGCCGGAGAAAGCCCGCGAAATAATGGATAAATTGAAATTCAATTTCTCTTGTCAATACGACGAGAAAGATAGTATTGGTAAACGTTATCGCAGACAAGACGCAATTGGCACTCCATATTGTGTAACAATAGATCATCAAACACTGAAAGACAACACAGTAACAATACGCGAACGGGATAGTATGGAACAAAAGCGTGTATCTCTAGATTTAGTTGAGCAGGAAATTTCTGCGAAAACAAAAATTGAATACCTTCTAAAGCAATTAATATAATTAGAAATATATACAACGCATAAAAAACAAAATTCAATATATTGAAGATGAAAATAAAATTACTGTTATTATTTACGCTTACAGCGTTAGTTTTTGCATCTTGTTCAAAAGATGATGAAACCGATACTCAGTGGGAAGAGGCAAACGAAGCAGCATTTAATAAAATATCAACGACAAGTGGTTACAAAAAGATTGAGTCGCAATCAAAAAATGGTTCAATAGCATATCGTGTTATTAAAAGCGGTAATGGAAAGACACCAATTTACACAGACAAAGTAAAAGTTTTTTACGAGGGCTGGTATAAAAGGTACGATTGGAACAAAGATGATATCTACACCAATGAAAATGGTATTAAAATTAAAAATAAGTTTATTTTCGATTCAACTTCTAATCGGGCAGATGTGCCCGCTGAATTCAGAGTTTCTGGGGTAGTTGATGGTTTTACAACTGCATTACAACACATGAAAGTGGGCGATAAATGGGAGGTGTGGATACCTTGGCGTTTGGGCTATGGTCCCAATGGAAATAGTCAAGCTAGCATTCCAGGATTTACAACACTTGTATTTGAAATAGAGTTGTTAGAGATTTTATAGATTTATCCAACCATTCTTTTTTATTTACAAGAGTCCCCTAAATCTTCTGAGGGGGCTCTTGCAACGCATAGATCCAAACGGTAGAAAATGAATAACCCAAATTTAGCAAATATACGGTAGTGCCGTTACTGCTTCACAATCACATTTGTTGATTATCGAGCAAATATAAAAAACATATTTTGTTCAAGTTCATCTCATTAATCCATGTCAACTTTCTGTTAATATTATCTCTTTATCACTTATCAACTTTGTAGAAATAAAAAAATAATGGTTTTTTGAGTTTTCCTCCAAAGACAATTTCTATAATGATTTGGATGCAAAAACAGAGTTTTAACAGATTTGTTAAATTACATCGTATTCTATTACTGTATATTTATTTCAAAATCTTGATAAATCAAACCTTACTTTCTCCTTATCTATTCTTTCATTATAATTGTTATCAATAAAAACCTTAGTTCCTGATAGTTCTTGAATAAAATATTTTAGTTCTATAAAAACCACAACTTATAGGTATCCAGACAGATAAGACTTTGCTTATTCAAACATTATACGATGTTTCATTATTGACTCATTGTCGAATTTGAAATATCGTACGATGTTTTAAATTATCAACTTGTCACACTTCAAAACTTTGCGCAATGTTTTGAGCTGGCACTTTCGAAAACAACCAAACATTGTACAATGTTATCCCATATCCAGCCTATTTCACGCATTAATGTTAAGGTGTATTAACATCTACGCTCATTTTGGGCTCATCATCGTCCATGATCATCATCTCCAACTGCCACTTTAGCCTAACTCGCACTGACATAAAGTCATATTCCACCCATTTTGAGGTAAAATCGTTGGAAAAAACACATTTTCGTGTGGTAGTATTGAAATATTGTACAATGTTTCCATGTTCTTACATTCCACACAACATAACATTGTACGATGTTTAGATAAAAAACTTTTTATATATTACAACATTGTACAATGTTTTGAATTCGACAGAGTGCAAATGTCATAACATTGCACGATGTTTACAATTCGACAGAGTAAACACATCAAAACATTGCACGATGTTTTGAATAATTGACTCCCCCAATATTAAAACATTGTGCATTGTTTATAACTTTCGCCAGCACAAGTCTCCCGACTTGTATCTCTAATTCAATCCTCACATGCACGGGTTAGAGACAAATTAATCGAGTAAGAAGATGAAAATTAATTTTCTATTTGAAAACTTTGTCATCAGCTTATGGTTGGCGATTACAAAATCCCGATTATCCATCATCTGAGTTATCTACGTAATATCAAAATTACTAAAGACTTTCAATAAAACCCTCGATGCCTTTGCGTACAGCACTGCGTGAACCGCTAAACTTATTAATCATGATGGTGAATGCATATTTTTTATTGCCATCTATCAAATAACCAGCAAAGCACTGTACACCCCCAATACTCCCACTTTTGGCACGTATCTTCCCATCATACTTCGTACCTTTCATAAAGTGTTTGAGCGTGCCATCATGCCCAGCAGTTGGCAATGAAGCATAAAACTCTTTAGCGTATTTACTTTTATTATGCATATACATCAAAAGATCGCAAAAGAACTCAGGACTTGCAGCATTCTGAGGAGCTAATCCGCAACCATCGTGGAGAAAAAGAGACGTAGTAGATATGTTTTGTTGTGTCCAATACTTGTTTACATATTTCACTCCTTCTTCCAATGCATCACTATATATATCAGAATTTTGTTTGCGACCAATGGTGCGAATCAAATGCTCTGCATAGTGATTGTTGCTCTCTACATTCACTTCGCACAATAAATCTGACAAGGGACGAGATTGATGTATATGTAGCTTCTGTCCTACCCTATAATTTTGCCCATTTGTCCTACTTGCAGTATTTATACCCGATATATAATCTAATTGAGCAGTTTCAATTTTTGAAACCCGAACACCTTTTTTGTTTAGTTCGGCTGCCAATAATTCACCCAACATCAATCCTGGATCGGGAATATCACCTTTGATACTAAACTCCGTTCTGCCAGCAGGAATATTGCCACGTAAGATGCGTTTGTACGAAAATGGAGCACCATAGATATATCCATTGTCACGTCCTGTGGTGTTAAGTTTTAAATAATTGGTAAATGTCAATTCTTTTATTTCGGGTTCGGTGCACAAGATTCTGGGACTTTTGTTTTTATCAGTGGTATCGAAGAACAGACGATACGAATTATCAAAAACACTAATACCATAAGCACCAGCTGCATAATAGTTGCCCATATCAATCCATGTCCATTCATTGGAAATACCACTGTAACCAAAAAGATTATCAACAACATATATTTTCAAGTTCTTGATTGACATAAGAGTTGTTTCTAACGCCTGAGACCAATCCATTAAAAACGAATATGGGTTTTCTTTAAATGCTAAGGTACCGAGTGTTGGATCACCCGAACCTACAACCAATAATGTAGAAGTGTCGTTGGCGTCTAACACCAATGTTGTTTTATATCTATAATCAGGGCCAAACATTTCTAAAGCTGACGCAGTTGTAACCAATTTCATAACGGAAGCAGGGGTTAATGACTTATCCTCATTGTATGAAATGATGGATTGACCTGTATTGATGTCTTTTACACATATTCCAATTGATGCATGTTTCAATGCAGGATTTTGCAAAAGCTGCTGCAGAGCAGGCTGAGAAGAAACAATATGAAATGATGTAAAAGCAATGAATATAAATAAAATACGTTTCATAGTCTGGTTTCTATAACAATAAATATCTCTTTATTGATTAGGTGCATTTTGTGAATGAATAGCTATGCTCATAAAATTGCAAGTTATATAAAATTTATAATAGTAGAAAGAAAGCTTGCACAAACCACAGTGTATATGCATGTAGTTTTAGCCAAATTAATAGTTACCGATAATTTTTCTAATCATCTCTTGGTAGCTTTTCAAACATATCCAAAGCAATATAACTACTCTATCGAGAGAATAAAATTGCATTCTAAAGCAATATAAACTGATATATCTTATGTTTAAATTCCATATATACTATAAAATATTTTTCCCAATGATGCTTTTTTAAATTAAAACATTAAAATATCACATGTATATATATTGTTTTGATTTCTAAGAGTTTACTCCTTTTTTATGCGCAAATAGTCCTAATTGGACCATATGTTAATGCGCAAATAGTCCTATCAATTGCTCAAATAGTACTAATCAATCGCATAGAGCTTCTCTATATTTGCAAGTGTATTTAATATGTCAGTAAGTAATTATTTTTATTGAAAACAACGACAATCAACCTATTTTATTAAAAGGATTAAATCCTAAAACTCAAGAGATATTAAGTTGGCGAATAAATTCGAGTTTAAGACAAGGGTAACACCTTTATAGAGTAATAATTAGAGTATTAATAATAAAAAGAAAAACAATGAAGAAAAGAAAATGTAAAATTCTAACTCTGTTAGTTGGATGTGCTTTACTTGCTTCGTGTGTCAACGACTTTGATGTTGATGAGTACTTGATTGAAAAAGAAAATACGCTTATCGAATTAAAGAAGGAGGATAAAGCCATTCGTGAAGATCTTGAAAAAGAGATCATTAAAATGCGTTCAGAGATGCAACCAAAAATTACTGCAGTAAGAGAGCTGCTTTCAAGTAAAGTGGATGGGAGTGGCAATCTTGTTATTTCTGCCTTG
>JAQVZQ010000057.1 GCA_028708095.1 Dysgonamonadaceae bacterium | reverse complement strand
TCATTCACTTATACAGTAGAAGGAAACATGGTCCTTATTTTGCAGTTAACTGTGGATCAATTCCCGAGGGAACGATAGACTCTGAACTTTTTGGTCATGAAAAGGGATCATTTACAGGGGCAACCTCTTCAAGAAAAGGGTACTTTGAGTCTGCTGATGAAGGGACATTGTTTTTAGATGAGGTTGGAGAGTTACCTCTATCAACACAAGCCAGATTGCTCAGGGTTCTCGAAACTGGTGAGTTTATTAAAGTTGGGTCATCAAAAGTTGAAAAAAGCGATGTAAGGGTTGTTGCTGCTACTAATATGAACATGATAAAAGCAGTAGAAAAAGGCAAGTTTCGCGAGGATCTTTATTATCGTTTAAATTCAGTTCCTATACGTATTGCACCTTTGCGTGATAGAAAAGATGATATACCATTACTCTTTCGTAAGTTTTCTGGCGATTGTGCTGAAAGATATATGATGCCTCCCATAACACTTACTGAGGAAGCTAAGGAATTATTAAAATCATATAGATGGCCTGGTAATATTCGCCAATTGAAAAATATAACGGAGCAAATTTCAGTAATTGAAAAAGAGCGTGTTATAACTCCTGAAATAATGAAACGCTATCTTCCATTACAAGAAGTGGGTATGCTACCCGTGCTGGCATCACATAGTCGTAAAGGTAAAACTTTTGCGAATGAGCGTGAAATACTTTATCAGGTTTTGTTTGATATGAAGAAGGACTTAAACGATTTGAAACAGGTCGTTAGAGATTTAATGTCAAAAAGTTCTGCCACTCCATCTTCTGCCGAAAGTGACACTTTAATGCAAGACAATCTATCTGACGAGTCATCCTATCGTATGCCTGTAAAGTACAGCGAGAAGTTTTTGCAAACTCCTTTTGCTGAAATTGATGAAGAAGAAAACAATGACGATGATATTCAAGAGGCTGCGGAATATATAGAAGAGGCAATGTCATTGCAGGAGGTAGAGGAGGAAATGATTATTAAAGCATTAGAACGTCATGATGGCAATCGAAGGTTTGCTGCAAGAGATTTGAAGATTTCTGAACGAACCCTGTATCGAAAAATAAAAGAATATAAACTGGAGGATTTATGAAAAAGTCTCTTCTATATGTATTTCTAGTATTGCTGTTGAGTTCTTGTTCGCTATCATATAAGTTTAACGGAGCCTCAATAGATTATAATCTAACAAAAACAATTTTGATTTCTGATTTTCCAAATCAGGCACCTTTAGTTTACCCTCCTTTAGAGCAACGTTTTAATGAAGAGCTCAAAGATTTATTTACCCGTAGCACACGTTTGCAATTTGTGCGCCAAAATGCAGATATAGAGATGGAAGGTGAAATAGTAGGATACGAATTAACACCTTTAGCTGTACAGGAAGATTCATTTGCTTCTGAAACTCGCCTGACACTCACCATCCGTATGCGTTATCGTAACAATAAAGTTGAGGGGCAAGATAAAGAGGAAACCATTTCCGCATATCGCAACTTCCCTGCCGATCGTATGCTAACAGATGTTCAAGACCAACTTATAAATGAACTAATCAAAGAAATTGTTGATCAGATTTTTAATTCAACCATGTCTAATTGGTAAGGTCTATTATAATTAAGAATAACCCAAATAGTGTAATTTGATTTTGAAAAAGAAAGATTTTTACGAATACCTTAATGGAACTAAAGAGCTAAATGAAGATACACTTCTTCAACTGAAAAATGTTGTGCAAAAATACCCGTATTTTCAAACAGCTAAATTATTGTTGCTGAAAAATATAAAAGATGTTGATGACGCTAGTTATAAAACGATATTAAAAAACGTAGCTATTGAGTGCGCTGATAGAGAAAAGCTTTTCTATTTTTTGAACAGCGAGCGCTATGCACGTTTTTTTCCTAATGTGGAATTAAAAGATGAACCGCATAATGATCGAACAGAATTGTTGTTGCATTCTTTTTTAGAATCAATTGAAGAAAGTGAAGATGAAAATGAAAAAAAGAGTAAAGCTCAAACTTTAGAAAGTGATTCTATAGTTTCCACCGATTATTTAGCGTATCTTGAAAAAGTAGAGCCTAAGGAAAAGTCTTCTGATGATATAGAAGAAGCTAAACCAATGAAACATCAACAATTATTAGATGATTTTTTGGAGAAATCTTCATCGAATGAAGTTTTATTCTCAACTCAAAAAAGGCCTGATAATAAAGAAGAGGATAGAGGTAAAGAGGTTGATAATCTATTAGATGACGATGCTTTCCTGACTGAAACTTTGGCTCAGGTTTATATAAAACAAAAGAAATACGAGCAGGCACTTACAATTATTAAAAAATTAAGTTTGAGTTTCCCGAAAAAAAGTATTTACTTTGCTGATCAAATACGTTTTTTAGAACATTTGATATTGAACGACAAAAACAAAAAACAAAAATAGAATGTATATCTTTATCACAATTTTAATTCTTATTGCAGCTGTGTGTATGATCCTTATAGTTTTGGTGCAAAACTCTAAGGGAGGAGGATTGGCTGCTGGATTTTCTTCATCAAACCAAGTTATGGGTGTAAGAAAGACTACCGATTTTCTTGAAAAAGCTACCTGGGGTTTGGCAATTACTATTATTGTACTTAGCATTTTAACGGCTAAGTATACTGCAAAGCGTGGTACTTTACCTCAATCTCAAGTTGAAGTTCAACAACCCGCACCACTAAGCCCTTCAACTGCACCTGACATGAGTCCTGGTCTTCAATTGCCGTCAGCACCAGCACCAACGGAGCAACAACCAGAGCAGCCTACTAACTAAAAATATTCTAACCAAACCACAGCTAGGCCAGCTGTGGATGATTGATACTAATACCTATAATATTTTTGTATTTTGAGTTGGATAGAAAGTATTAGCGAAGACAAGTACTTGGAAGTCCTGTTAATTGTTAGCATTCTTTTAGGATGTGCATACATTCTTATAAGTGTGATTCCAAAAATTCCAGGCTTAAGAAAATTGACAAGTGTCCCTTTTCTTTTTTTAGTGCCAATGTTGCTTTCCAATTTAAATGTTCTACCAATTAATCATTCCTTTTATAGTCCGCTGCAAGATTTTGTGTTATTCTCGGCTATCTTTTTTATGGTAGCTAATATAGACATTAAGGTAATAGCACGAAGTCTTCAACCTAGGTTGTTTATATTATTTTTCATGGGTTGTATAGGTACTGCTATTGGTGGTGTACTGGCGTATTTTCTTTTCACACCCCTATTTGGTGCCGAAGAATCGGCATTGGTTGCTGCTGCCACAACAGCTATGTATACAGGTGGATCTATGAATTGGGTAGCTGTAGCTTCTGCTTTGAAGATGCCCGCAACACTTAGTGCCGCTGCTTTTCCAGTAGGAATAATTGTATATACACTTTACCTTACGTTCATTGTATCTTTGAAAAAAGGAACACTAAGGGAAAGATTGGATAAATGGCTAGGGGGTGACTCAAGTAATAACGTATTTAACCCAAAATCATTAAAGGTTAGTGAGAAAATAAGAGAATTGCAATTCAGTGATTTTCTAAAGGGTTTCTTTTATTTTAGTATCACTTATGCTGTTTCGATAATGTTATCAAAACTGCTCGCACCATATGTTTTTATCCCCGTAGTGTTATTGATTACCACACTTGCATTGGTCATGGGGCACTTCCTAAAGTTGAAGTATTTAAAAGGCACACCTGCTTTTGGTGAAGCATGCCTCTATTTTCTATTGACGATTATTGGTGTGCAAGGAAACCTTGTTGAAGCCCTTTCAAATGCACCGTTATTAATTTTATTCCCAATAGTTATTATATTAGTCCATATTGCAGTTACCTTGTTTTTGGCAAAACTACTCAAGACAGACACAACTACTACTCTGGTTACTTCCATTGCTGCTATCGGTGGTGGTGCTAGCGCCCCAGTTGTTGCTGCAGTATTCGATTCAAGAGAGTTGATTCCTGTTGCCATTATTTTGGGGTCTCTTGGATATGCTGTAGGAACCTACATAGGAGTATACTTAGGTTTTATATTACTTGGTACATTTTAAATTTTTAGATATGATAGGAGTATTTCCAGAAAATGATTTTTTGCAATTATTGCAAAAACTTGCCATAACACCAGGACCGAGCCTTAATGAAAAGGAGCGGTTAGATTATATAAAATCATTCTTAAGTAGCTATAATGTAGAATATAATTCAGACAAGTCTGGCAATATATGGGTCACATTAAAAGAAGGTGACTGGAGTGACACTGTAATTTTTGATGCACATGTTGATGTTGTCGAAAAGGGGTATTGCGACAATGTAATCATTAAAGATGACAGAATAACAGGGCTTGGTGTTGGTGACAACCTCACAGCTGTGGCAATGCTTTTGTTGATGATAAAGGATATTACCCTCAATAAAAAAGCTTTAAACTATCCGTTAAAAGTTTTATTTAGTGTAGGCGAAGAAGGCGAAGGTAACTTAAAAGGAGTAAGACAGATGGTTAATGACAACCCATCGGCACCCAAGCTATTTATAAGTTTCGATATTTCATATGATGAATATTCAAAAGATGGTTTAGGTTCAAATCGTTATAAGGTGCAGGTGCAATGTCCTGGAGGACATAGCTGGCACGATTACGGAAGCCCTAATGCAATAAGCAAAGTTGTAAGTATTTTGCATTCGATCGAAACCAATTTAGATAAACGTTATCAGGGTACTTCTTTCAATATTGGAGGTATATCAGGAGGTAAAGGAATCAATTCAATTGCACGTAATGCTGAAGCAATATTTGAATTTAGAGGAATAGATCCGACCAATTTGGAGAAAATTGATAATTCAATTCATACTATTGTTGAGAGTTTCAATAAAGAAGAAACAAGCGTAAAGATTACCGATTTAGGGAAACGACCTGCCGCTTTTGAAAATATTCCAACTGAACTGGATGAAATTATTCAAACAATATACACGAAACAAAAAATCAACCTGCAACATCAAATAAGAAGCACGAATATAAACATACCTCTTGCAGCGGGTTGGCCTTCTGTATGCCTTGGTCTATGTGATTGTTTCAACTACCATAGAGAGGATGAGTATCTTGAGCAAAGCTCACTGCCAAAAGGTTGGGAGATTCTAAAAGATATTTTAAAAATTAATTTTTGATCTCTGATAGTAAAGGAGAATTACAAACTGATATTATAATGATGAAAATATTATTAGCTGGAGATGTTTTTATGACTCGCAGACTTCCAGAAGCAGGTTATAAGGGGATGGAAGAAATAATATCCTTAATAAAACAACATGAAGTCCGGTTTGCCAACTTTGAATTAACAGTGCACCGCAGAGAAGGGTATCCTTCTCTCTTTCCTGGTGGAACCTATGCAATGGCAGACCCAGATAGTTTGATTGATTTAAAAAAATATGACTTCAATATTTTAAATGTAGCTAATAACCATTCTATGGATTATTCCCATGGTGGACTAATAGCAACAAACAAATATTTACAAGAAAATGGTTTTTTATTTGCTGGAACAGGTGAAAATTTAGCTGATGCAAGTGCTCCTGTTTATCTTGATTGTTATAATGGACGTGCTGCTCTTATTGCATGTACAAACTCCTTTCACGATTCCGATGCAGCCGGAAATCAAAGCCCCTCAATGAAAGGACGACCAGGTGTTAACCCGCTAAGGCATAAAACTGTTTATGAACTAACTGCTGATAACCTTAATTCTCTCAAGAAAATTTCATCCGATATAGGTATTAATGATTATGAAGACCTTTTAATAAGAGAAGGTTTTCTTTTGCCCAAAGAGAATTTCAATTTCGGTGATTACGAATTTAAAGAAGGTGCTGCAAATAAAAGTAACACATATCCGTTGCAAAAAGATATGGACAGAATTATAAAGTCTGTCAAAGAAGCAAAGAGGCAGTCAGATTGTGTGATGGTTAGTATCCACAGCCATGGAATCAAAAATGGAGACAAAGAAAGATCGCCAGATTTTATTCACCACTTTGCAAAGTCGTGTATTGATGCAGGTGCAAATATTATTATTGGGCATGGTCCACATATTGTTCGTGGAATTGAATTGTACAAGAACGGGGTGATTTTTTACGGTTTAGGTAATTTTATTTTTGAAAATGAAACTATTTCTCATCTGCCTGCTGATTTTTATGAAAAGTACGGGATGGATATTACTGAAACCGTTGGGGCTGCAATTGATATGAGAAGTAAAAATAACACCATTGGGTTAAGTGTTGATCAAAGGGTGTGGAAAAGTTTCATCCCAAGCATTGATTTTAAAGATGGCCAAATAGAACAAATATTACTATATCCAATAGAGCTTGGTTACAATTTACCCAGAAGCCGAAAAGGAAAACCATCTCTGTCGACTGAATATTCAATTTTTAATGACCTCTCCAGGTTGTCTGTTGAATATGGTACAATAATTTCCATGAAAAATGGAATTGGAAAAGTAGAAATAAAGTAAGTCTTCTACCATCATTATTATAGGAGTATCCTTTATAGTTTATAGCTTAACTGGTTATTCTTTAAATAAATAAATAGGAATCAGGTTTTCTCTGCTTCCTATTTTGTGTTAAAGGAGCATCTCTGTCAACGAAATTATAGATAGCAATTATTGAATGAGGTAATCAAAAGATTTATTACTATTTTTGTTTAAAATCAATTCATAATACAATGAGGAAAATTACTATAACACTACTTTTACTTGTTTCGCTCGTATCTTTCTCACAAGAGCCATTTCGATATGATACCATTCGAGTTTCAGATAATGATTCACGAAACATTCATCAGCTTAAGAACAGGCAACAAGCAAATACTGCTACTCAAAACAGAAACCGTGCAAGGGTTCAAGCAAATAGACCATCAGTCAACTCAAGCTTTGACCCACGTAAATTACGATATGGTATTAATTTCGGTTTGAATTTCAGTAATAACTATTCATTATTCAGACTTGCCCCTCAAGTAGGATATCAATTCAATAAATACGTGATGACTGGGGTAGGAGTAAGTTATTACCATTCGAAAAGAAAATATTATTACGATCGCGATCAAGTGACTCACTATAATAACTCATTAGGTGCAAATGCTTTTGCATATCTCTATCCTGTAAACTTTATAGCTTTTTCCCTGCAGCCTGAACTTAACTATATATGGAGAAGTTCTAAAGATAATATAGGAGAATTTAATAAGACGGATGTGCTTGTGCCTTCAGTTGTTATAGGTGCAGGTCTTCGTTTTGGTCGAGCACATGCTATGCTATATTATGATTTGGTGCAAGACACAAACTCTCCTTACTCATCGGGTCTCTTTTATGGAATTTCTGTTTATTTTTAAAGGAGATAGAGAGTCTTAGTTGTTTGTTATTTCCAATTCAACCCACAGAGGTCTATGATCTGATGCCATCGGTTCGTTTACAACTTCCCTATCTATTACATTATAACTAAACTTACTGTTTGACTTTAAGAATATATAATCAATAATGTGTTCAGGATCGTCAGATCGGTAGGTTGGTTGAGTGGGGTCACTTAGCATAATCCAACTTTGCGATAACTCAATTATTTCTTTTGATGTTGGAGATGCATTTAAATCTCCTGTTAAGAAAACAGGCTTGTTTGTATATTTATTAGTTGCCTCCATAACAAGTTCAATAGACGCCTGTCTTTCCGCCTCGTTTGTGTCCAAATGTGTGCAGCAAAACACATAGTCCTCCATTTCCACAATGAGTAAGCTGCGCATCTCTCTTTTGCCAGGCAAAGCAATCGCTTCTTTCCGAAGTGGTTTTTCCTTGGTTAAGACTCCAATACCATATTCTCCTCCAAGATATTTAATAGATCCGTTAAATGTAGCATGCATATTTGTTCTTGAAGCAAGTTCGTCTAATACAACCAAACCCATGCTTCGCTCAGTTGCACTATCCAATTCTTGAATGGCGACTGCATCTGCATCCATATTATTAATCACAGCAGCAACTCTGTCAAAATCTGTAACATCGTCTATACCTCTGGCATTTCGGACATTATAGCTAGCAATTTTAAGATGAAGCGTTTCATTTTTTTGTGTTGTAGATTTACATCCACATACAATTGATAATGAAAATATGAAGAGTGTTAGCGTATAATAAATTGTTTTCATAATAATAAAAATAATATGGTGTGTTTTTAAAATATATTTCTTGCAATCCAGAATCCCATAATCATAATGAGAATAACTAAGGCTGCAATTTTTCCAAAAAAGAGACTCTGCATCTTAGGGAATTTGTTTTTTCCTCCCCAGTATTCAATATAAAGACCCAATAATATATAAGGACCATAGATTACAACCAAAGGGTTGTGACTGAAGGCTCCTGATATATTGAAGTGAAGCAATTGATGAATTGCTCGTTGTGAACCGCAACCAGGACATTTAAATCCCGTAATGACAAGAAAAGGGCACTTCGGGAAAAAGGGATATACATTGGGGTCGATGTAAAAAAACAGAGCTATTGCGGTAGCAACCAAAAAAGACGCTACCGCAATAAGTATTCTTTGTTTAGATTTCACGATTGCACAATGGGTTATTTAAAAAGTCAATCCTTCGGTTCCTGGTAAACCTAATTGTGTGAAATAACCCATGAATGCAACTATAAAAACGATAATATAGTAAACAATGCCCACAATTACTCCAATCATGGTCCATTTCTTTGCATTGGCTGAAACACGTTTTGATTCATCATACAATCCTTGGTCATACAATGAATTTACTTTGGCTGCATTAATAATTCCTACAATCCCAAAAGGCAAACAGCAAAAAATTGTTGTCAGAATAGATGCTACCAACCAAGATTTTGGTCTTATGGGGATATCCATTCCCTGAGGTGGTGGTGTTGTGAATTGATTTTCCATTTTTACGATATTTATTGTTAAACATTTAAAGAAATGACAGACTACTTCCTATGACGCATTATATAGATAACATGCTGCTAATTCCTGCTAAAGAACCGAAGAAGACAACAAATAAAACAATACTAATTATCCCTAAGATGATGGCGCCAATGGCAACCCAAAAAGTGATTTTAGTCCATCTTCCAGCATTTAAAGACGCCTCTGTTGCTTCTGTAAATAATCCTTGACGGAATAGTGATTCTACTTTAGATGCACTCACAATAGCAACTATACCTAACAGGCTAAATATGTTGCCACAAAGAATAAACGGTAATATTGTAACCAATATAGATTCCACCATCCATGTCTTTGGCATAAGCACACTATCTACTCCTGTTTTAGCTTGAGGATTAAACTGATAATTCTCTTGTTGCGGTATATTTGTTTCTGGCGAAGTAGAAGGGCCTTTGAATTCAAAAAGAGGTTTAATTTCCACCACATCATTTGCGCGCTTCCATTCTGCCATACCTTGTGTCCAAACAAGGGTGTCTTTTTTAATAGGCTCACTTCTTAACTCTTCAAGAGTAAAGGGACCTTTTTGTTTTCCTTCGGAATCAATGTAAAAAAAATGAGTCATGCTTGAGATTTTTTATGGGTTATTTATATGTGTTTGGCTCTATCGTTATTATATCAATCACGTTTTGCACGGTATCTCTATATATGTATTGAATGGTAACATCATTTACAACAAATATGCGCAAAGATTTATCTGTCGCAAACGCTTTTTTCATGTTGCTAACTATTTCATCTTTTTGACTGCTCAGTAGTTCGTCTGGATTTGCAATATCAACAAGGGTATAGAAATACTGAAATATATTGTCTGGGGTAACTCCAACACTGTCAAAGCGTGTGTGTGGGTCTAATACTGCAGGAGCGGATTCATTCAGGTTTGAAGCCATTTCGTTTAATTGATTGTTTAGTTTTTTGTCTTTCGATGTACAACCAATCAACAGAACCAAAACCCCAATAAACATAACAACAATAATATGATTTGTTTTTCTCATTACTCAATATATAAATGTGTATCACAAAGTTAAATAAATTAAGCAATAAATAAAGTGGAAGAACAAATATTTTTGAGAAACACTATAATTGTATTGCGCAAGCAGAATATTTCCACTTTGGCTTATGATTTAATACTACATTGTTTCTTTTTTATGCTTTCCTACATATACAACAGTAGCAAGTATTCACAGTTCATATCTTTGGACTTATGCAATACCCGCTTTAGTATACAACTATTCCCTAACGAGTAGTGCGATACCTGCTCAAATAAATATTTGATACCATCGATCAAGTAGAGTGCCTGATTTTATACACAATTGATGCATTCGGACAACTAAATAACCTGTTCTATTAAACAATTGATACATAAATAAAATTGTTTCATGGATAAATGTACTATTGAGAGATGATTTAATGCTTTTTTTAACATTCAATACACAATTGAACATTGATTCAATAATTGAATCATGGTTAAATAGTGAAATGAACCACAAATCAACTCTTGTTTTGATGGTCAACTGTTAATTAAAGTTTGATTTAAAAGTTGTTTCAAAGTTCATTAGTTAATTGATCCATGAATCAATGCTTGATTCATATCAAATTATACTGATTAGGTTCGATTCAATTTTTTTTAAGCATCAAATATCTACAAATCGATTATTCTACATAGCCATATGTGTCAAATGTTTTCTAAATGGACAGTTCGATATAACTTTAGGTATGGAATCTTCACAAAAACATCTTTCTAACATGCTAGTTATCATCATTATTATGTTTGATGTATACAAATGGATGAAGAATTGTATATAAAAAGTACTACAGATGCCTAGTATAAGGTTTTTTTAGGTGTATTTGTACTAATGCAACATACTTGTTCGGTGTTTTGTAGCTAATCAATCTGCAAGATAGAGATAACTTGCAGACAATTAGTTATAAGTAATTTACCTAGGTGAATGTTACTTAGCAAATCAATCAAGTGTCAATAGTTACCAAGAGTGGGGCTTCTACAGCTAGAGGTTCTTTCTCGCCAGTAGAAAGCCAGAAATTGTTAATGAAAAGACTTTATACTCAGTAGAAAGCCAGAAATTGTTAAGGGAAAGACTTTCTACTCGGTAGGAAGCCAAAACTTGTTAGTAGAAGGACTTTATACTCAGTAGAAAGCGTGAAATTGTTCTGGGAAGTACTTTCTACTCAGTATAAAGCATAAAATTGTTCTGGGAAGGACTTTCTACACAGTATAAAGCATGAAATTGTTCCAAGAAGTACTATTTCATCTTGACAAAGTACGAACATGTAGAATTAGGAGCTGTTTTAGCGATTCAACACAAACATTGTCAATGTCACAGATAAATATATGTGGGAGGAATATATAATGCCACCCTTATATGTGCGAGATTATGGTTGATGATTGATGTTGGGTACTACAATAATAACACCTCTTGCGGGATTATTTATACAAGTTTCAAATATCACTTATGTGTTTGATATGTGAGATGGGGAAATAGTAATGGAACTTACCTACGTGTGCGCCTTTCACACAAACCTTATCCATTGATAACTCCATCAAAATTAAATCAAAAAAAATTGGCAGAATAGTCATCACGACACTCTGCCAATACTTGTTAACCTTAAATCTAATACTATTATGAAAAAACCACATGACAAATATAAAAAAGAAATCAAAGCAAACCAAATAAAATCAATTAAATATCAAACATTCTTTTATAGTGCCATATTGATAGTTTTTCAATCATAATAGAGGCACTCCAATACCTGTTATTTTTCTATACAAATCCAAAGCATACACATCTGTCATGCCAGATACAAAGTCGATAACAGATTGCACCCTTTCAGTTATGCTTTCGGAATGCATGTTATATTGTTCGGGTACTCGGTTGAGTAAAAGTGTGGAGTAGGAGTGAGTTGGTGTTTGTATTGCATCAATAAACTTCTCAAGCAAAAAACCAATTATGTGATAGCCTGCCAATTCTATATCCAGTACTTCTTTAGATTTGTAGATGTGTTGAAAAGCAAATTGAGAGCATTGTTTGTAAGCATCGTGTGATTTTTTAGATGTGTGGTTTATCAATGTTCCTATGAATGTTCCATTCATTATCTTTTCCTCATTCTCTACAAATGCTTCGGCGCACTCCGTCACCAACGAACCAATAATACTTGAGCGCAAGTAGGCAATTTTTTCATTTACATCACTCACAAGCCCTAGGTTTCGAGTTACCGATTCTAATCTTTTGCCTTCAAAAAACTGAAGAAACAGCTCAATTGTTTTCTCGGTTGTTTGTATTCCTAATTTGTGTGCATCTTCAATATCCATAATTTGATAACAAATATCGTCGGCTGCTTCAACGATGTAAACTAATGGATAGCGAGCATATTTGAGTGGTGTGGATTGTAGTTTACGAATTCCTAAATCAGCTGCAATTATTTGGTAACTGTTTTCTTCTGAAGCAAAGAATCCAAACTTTTGTTTATCCCCACTCAATTCTGACGAATATGGATATTTGACGATGGAAGCAAGTGTTGAATAGGTCATCACAAAACCCCCAGGACGTCTGCCAATAAATTGATGAGTAAGCAAACGAATGGCATTTGCGTTTCCTTCAAAATGTGTGAAGTCTGCCCAGCGGCCACCATCTTCCTCTACTTCTTTTCTCAAGTTTTGACCTTTCCCCTCAGAGAAAAAAGTACCAATAGTCTTTTCACCTGAATGTCCGAATGGAGGATTTCCCAAATCATGAGCCAAACATGCTGCTGCAACAATATCTCCAATTTCTTCAAAGTGGGCAGAATCGTTTTGATATTTATCTCGCAAATACTTGCCCACCCAATTGCCTATCGAACGTCCAACACTTGCCACCTCAAGACTATGTGTGAGTCTGTTGTGCACAAATATGCTTCCTGGTAGTGGGAATACTTGCGTTTTGTTTTGCAACCTGCGAAATGGAGATGAAAAGATAAGTCGGTCATAATCGCGCTGATATTCTGTGCGGTCATGATTGCGTAAATCATAGAAATTTTCCATCCCAAATCTTTTGGTTGATAGCAATTTAGTCCATTTCATATATGCTCTGTTTTTGATAGGTGAATCACAACAAAGATACACAATCTAAAAATAGATGACCTACTATCGTTTAATGGTTTTAGACTGTTCGTTTCTAATTTTCAAAATTTTTATCCTCATTCATGCCTATTCTTCTTTCAAATGCGTTAAATTTGTATCTTAATAGATAGATACATGGCAGATCAAATAAAACATGAGTGTGGTATAGCTTTGGTTCGACTTTTGAAACCACTCTCTTTCTACGATAAAAAATACGGCACTTGGCAATATGGTTTAAATAAGCTCTATCTGTTGATGGAGAAACAGCACAACCGCGGTCAAGAAGGAGCGGGACTGGCAGCTGTGAAGTTAAATCCATCACCAGGAAGTGAGTTTATATTTCGTGAACGTGCACTTGGAAGTGGTGCTATTTCTGAAGTATTTGCCAATGTACATGGATCATTTAATCATTTTCCTGCAGACAAACTGCAAGATGTTGACTTTGCCAAAAGAAATGTGCCTTATGCGGCTGAACTCTTCTTAGGACACCTTCGTTATAGTACAACAGGCAGAACATCCATGTCATATGTGCATCCTTTCCTTAGAAGGAATAACTGGGCTTCACGCAATTTAGCGATAGCTGGCAATTTTAATATGACCAATGTTGAAGAGATGTTCAATCACCTTATATCAGAAGGGCAACATCCACGGGATTATGCAGACACCTTTGTAATTCTCGAATTGTTGGGTCATTATTTAGATAGAGAAGTTCAGTATCAGTACGACAAATACAAAGACAATTATACAAACGGTCATGAATTGAGTGGGAAGATTGAAAGCGAACTTGATATTCCTTTTTTGTTGAAACGTGCAGCTAAGCTTTGGGATGGAGGATACATTCTTAGTGGTTTAATTGGTTGTGGAGATGCATTTATCATTCGTGACCCTTGGGGAATAAGAACAGCTTTTTATTATCATGA
>JAQVZQ010000375.1 GCA_028708095.1 Dysgonamonadaceae bacterium | reverse complement strand
CCGCATATTTTTTTAGTTCTTTAATTTCGCAGATCAAATATAAGCATTTATGGACGAGACAGCAAACTGATCGCTAATTTTAATAATTCCGTAAGTTCTTAGAATGAGGTTAATGGTTGGGGGTGTAAGCTACCCTTTTATGACCTGTATATCAATTTTGATTCTTTTTTATTGTTACCAATGTCTCTAAAAAAGCTTTATTTGAATTTCTGTCTTTTTTTGAATATCCAAGAATATCACAAACAGCTTCTATTTTCTGACAAAAAATATCAGCACTCAAAGGTGACATCCAAAGTTCATTTGCTGTTGTGGTTTCCCTATTACAGTTATGCCATTGAGATTCATCATCCAATGGATGCTCTGGTCTAAAAGGTGCGATATTAAATATTTTATGGTCTATTTGAGTTATCCAAGAGGCACCTACTTCAGTAATTGCCCCCCAAGATTGCTTTGTATTATCACTTGTTACAAAAAGAACGAATATTTTTTTCGTTGAATAACTTTCTACAAAGAAATCTCTTAGATAATTGTAAACCCCCATTCCTTCAGGCACTCTACATATTTCATCATCACAATTTGTATATAAGATATCATCAGAAGGTACATTATTATAAACAAGAAAACGATATAAAATATCTGCTAAAGGCTTATCTGGGTATGTTTGACTTATTAATATTTTCTTTTTCTGAGAATCAATAATAGATTTTAAACCAAGGTCAGGTGAATTATCATTTATTGATTGATTAATTGCATTCTCGATAGCATCTTGAGGTATTCCTGTACCTAAATTAGCAATGTTTTCAGCAGCTTTTCTACTCGTGTTTTTTCGAAATTCATCAATTATTTTTTTAAATCTTTCTTCATCTTTCTTCTGAATTTCTATTGACTTCCGTTTCTTTTCTGCTTTGGTTAAATCAGTATACAATTCCCTTTTCCTAAGTACTTCCGGAAGAAGAGTGTATCTCACGTAATCACGTACAATTTCATATCGAGGGTCATCTGATTTATAGCCCTGCCTATTACTTAAAGCCATGTCTGGTAACTCTGAAAGTTCAAAAAGGTCAACATGAAGCTGTCCAACGACAAAAACTTCAATCAGTTTGTTCTGACCTATTGTGGGGAGAATGTTAAATTCCCCCATTTTTTTATTGGCAAAAAGGGATATGAAATTATCTGGAAAATCTGTCATTTCAACTTTTCTTCCTCTAGTAGAAGTGTAAGTGCCAATCCAACCCTGTATTTCCAAAATATATTCTCTTTCTTCACCTAATCTATTTTTAAGGACAATAGGGGTCTTGAATACTTCATTTCTTTCGATTAAATCAGAACGTCTTGAGGGAAAGTAATTTGGGACCAAATCAGTCAACGAATAAAATTTCTCACCTATTGTTATTAATGTACATAATTCTGTTACTATATTTTTATCAAAGTCTTCAATAATTACCTCTTCATTATCTCTAATGATATGTAAACGAAAATCGCTATTTACAAGTGGAAATATTTTTAATAAATTTCTTTTTACTGCTTGTAAAGTTTTGTGAATCCTATATTGAGGTTGTTTCATTATGATAGCAGTACCGCATTCTTTTATAAAACTGAAATTGATATCATCTTCTTCAATTTCTTTTAATTTATTTCCTTCTTCTGGGTGTCTAGCTAAAACAAAACCTGATTTTTCTCCATTAGCAACTGTTAGAACATTAACAGATTCAGATACCGAAAGTGCAGCTAACTTTCCAACTCCTTTACGACCCATTTTACGTCTTGAACCTGAACGCGTATAAGATTCTTCCTCATTTGAACGAGAAACTCCAGCAACATTCAAATACCGCTCAATATCTCCATTTTTGTAAGACATTCCATGGCCATCATCCTCAACACGTATATCATCTGGATTGGCAATTATATAAACGTTTTTAGCATCCGCATCATATGCATTCGCAATTAGTTCAGCGAGGACGTAATATATATTAGTGTAAAGGTTAGGTCCTAATAACTCTAAAATACGAGGATCAACATTTAAGGTATATTCTTTCATAGATTATTATTTTCAAGGTGCTTTAATATACTTTTCCCGATAACAAACCCTAAGTCAACAGGAACTGCGTTACCTATGTGTACTCCAAGTTTAGTCATTGATATTTCATCCGGATCTTTATAGAATTTATAATTTTTTGGAAATGTTTGTAATAAAGCTGCTTCCCTAATCGTCAATGCTCGGTCTTGTTCGGGATGCCCAAATCTACCAGTACCAAAATTATAAAATTGAGTTGTAATTGTTGGAGATGGCTCGTCCCAATTCATCCTACCATAAACAGATTTGTATGAGTTACCACTATTTTTTTTGTGACAATTTAAACGCAAACTTTCATCCCAATCTAGCCAAGTCCCATTTGGTTTTGAAGCTTTAATTCTTTTAATATTAATTGGTGTTAATGCACATGTATAATGTATTGGGTCATTTGCATGTCTTTCTCCTGCAGAAATATTAGGAAGATCTCCAATAACTTCTCTTGTTGTTTTGTAATTTTTTGGTGAATGAGTTTTATCAATCAGACTTATTTCACCAAGTTTTGAAGCTAATAGTACTAAACGTCTTCTCTTTTGTGGAATACCATAATCGGGACAATAAACATTACTATATGAAACATAATATTCGTTTAGTTTCAAAAAAGATATGAAGCTTTCAAAAATATCTTTATTCGCTAAATTTGGAACATTTTCCATCGAAACAATCTCTGGTTGAGTTTCAGATATTAATCGTCTGAATTGATTAAGAAGAAACCATTTATCACCAGTTTCCTTGTCTTTAACTTTGTTAGAATGGGAGGAAAACGGTTGACACGGTGCGCAACCAACTAAGACTTTTATGTGATTTTTCTTGTTCCAGTATTTTTGTAATAAAGAGTCTCCTTTGATTTCGGAAACATCAGAATCAATAAATTCAGCTTTATTATTTTTTTCAAAAGCATATTTACAAGATGAATCCTGATCGATTCCAGCTAATATTTTAATCCCTGCTTTTTTTAGACCATGGGTTAAACCTCCAATTCCGCAAAACAGGTCAATCGCTGATATATTATGATTAATTTTCATTTTTCATTTTTAAATCTTGTAATATAATTTTTAATTCTCAGATGACCGTTCTAGTGTATCGGTAAAAAACAACCATAAATTGGCTGTTAAAAGATTCATCAAATCCGGATGCAATGGTGGATATGGATGTTGTCCATCAGTATCAGGGTTGTGCAGCAAATATAACAATTATTCTGATCAAAAAGAAGAAAGCATTTAACTATCGCAAATCTCTTATGCCAATTTGCATGGTAGAAACATCAACTGTTTCTCTAGTTTG
>JAQVZQ010000056.1 GCA_028708095.1 Dysgonamonadaceae bacterium | reverse complement strand
TTTGCTCCGATGCTTACTCGTGGTTTATCTTTTCTATCTTGTCTTGCCCATCCAAAATATGGAATTACTGCCACAATAGATTTGGCAGATGCTCGTTTTGCAGCATCAACCATCAGCAACAGTTCCATTAAATTATCAGAATTAGGAAAGGTAGATTGAATTAGAAAAACTTGTGCACCTCTTATGGATTCTTCATAAGAAATCGAAAATTCACCATCGGCGAAATATTCAACATTCATATTACCTAAGGGACAGTTCAAACTGTTACAAACTTTCTCAGCAAAATAACGTGATTTTGTACCAGAAAATATTTTGAAAGGTCTTTCTTGCATTTTTTATTATATTCTTGAAGATTTTTTTCAATCTAACTTATAAAAACCTTAGATTGCTAGCGAATACAAATGTACAAAAACAATACCTTATTTAAAATCTTTATTCAAAAGTTATTTTAAAAATTTCTCCTGAATTTGCTCCTATATTAAGTTTTAATGGAGTTGTGTTATTGAATTTCACAATACTGTTTTCTGAATTAAGCACAGGAATTGCAAATCTATTTTCTTTCTGATCCAACTCAAAAAAGGAATATGCATCATCAGGTATATGAACATTGACTACTGAGTCTACATCATTGAAATTAACCATAATTAGAAAGAGGCTTTCTTTGTGTCCACGCAGAAAAGCATATTTCTTGATAGAGTTGAATTCATTATTCTCATAATTAGCATACATCAAGTCATAAAACCTACCACGGCTAAAAGCTTTTTCTTTATTACATAGTTGCAATAGTAAAGAATAGGTGCTTTTTAATTTTAACTCGTCAGCTGTTAGCTTTGCATTATTCCATTTTCCATTATTATTCCAACGTACAATTTTATCTATCGACCAATAATCAAAAATTGTTGTTCTACCGTCTATACCGCTGAAACCCTCTTTCTCCATTCCTTTTTCCCCCAATTCCTGACCGAAATAAATCATTATTGGATTCGTACCAACACAAGCAGTTAAAATCATAGCAGCAATTCCTTTTTCTGATTTACCTAAGAAATAGTCTGATGCCAAACGTTGCTCATCATGATTTTCTAGAAAATTGAGCATATATTGCTGTATATCCCCTACTTCATTCAATGTGAAAGTTATATCAGACGAAGGTCGATATCCACATGCCACGTCTCTGACAACATCATAAAGTCCAACTTTATCATATAAATAATCAAACGCGTCAGTTGATAAGAAATTATGATAGGCATCTTTGTTATATATTTCTGCAATAAAAAGAATGTTTGGAAATTTACTCTTAACGGAAGGAATCACCCATTTCCAAAACTCTAAAGGAACCATCTCAGCCATATCACACCTAAATGCATCAACATTTTTATTGGCCCAAAATAATAAAACATCTTTCATCTTATGCCAAGTATCTGGAATGGGTGAAAAATGGGATTGATATTCATTTTGATAATCAACTCCATAATTTAACTTTACAGTTTCATACCAATCATATTGTGAAGGTTGGTTTGTAAAACAATCATTCCCTGTTGCTTTAGCTGGATCCTCTGTGTAATGTGGTACTTGATCATTGGGCTGTAACAAGCTTAAATCTAACGTTTTGTCAACAATATAATAGAAGTTATTGTTAGGCAAAAAGCTGTGATTAGAATCATCTGATGCTCCGAACTCTTCACTACCCTCTGGTTTCATAATTGATTTGTAATCTCTTGCCAAATGGTTGGGCACAAAGTCAATGATTACATTCATTCCATTTTTGTGAGTTCGGTTGACCATTTTCTCAAATTCACTCATTCTGTTATCAATATTCTCAGCAAGGTCTGGATCAACATCATAATAGTCTCTAATTGCATAAGGTGAACCAGCATTCCCTTTAATAATTTCGGGGTACTGTTTAGGAATCCCATGCTTGGTATAGTCTGTTTTAGAAGCATGTGCTATTACTCCAGTATACCAAATATGGGTGAATCCCATATTTTTTATATTGCTAATTGCTTTATTTGTGAAATGGTTGAATTTCCCACACCCATTTTCGCCTATAGTACCATTTAATTTATTTTTGGTCGTTTTGTTACCAAACAATCTGGGGAGTACCTGATATATTATAATTTTGTTTTGACTCATATAGGGTTTTTAAAATTCAGTAATTTAAATCGCTTAGATCTGATTACAGTACTTGTTGCTTTTCTTTCTTTTAGTTTCTCAACGGTTGAATTATATCCAGCTTCAAATATCGAATCGATGTGTGAAAGATCAAACATCCAATATTTCTCGATTCCTTCTACTTCAATCAAGACATCACAAAGTTTTTTGTCAGGCAAAGTATTTGATATCGACATCATATTAAAAGTTCTCTCAGCAATATACTTTAAGTTGTTTTTTTCTTCCGAAGGCATAATAGTTGAAACATTTACTCCAAAAATAATATTACATTTATCACGAATAGTTGAAGCGGGTAAGTTTTTAAAGATGCCACCGTCTACATAATGTTGCCCATCTATTTCAATAGGAGAAAATATTAACGGAACACAACACGATGCAACAACCGATTCAATCAATTTGTTACCTTTTGAGAAATTGACTGTGCTTGCTTTTTCCCAATCAGTAGCCACAGCTATAAAAGGTAGTTGCAGTTGCCCAAAGGTTTTAGCTCTTAAGTTTTTCTTCAAAAAATTATGCAATCCTGTTGGACGAAATATCCCACTGGTTGGAAATGTCAGTTCAACAAATTGTTTAAACTTGGTGTCTTTAAACATATCACATATTTCATCTGGTGCAAATCCATCTGCATAGAGTACCCCAGCTAAAGCACCTGCACTGGTTCCAGCAATAATGTCAGGCTCCAAGTTTCGTTCCTCAAGTGCTTTAAGGGCTCCAAGATGAGCAAATCCTCTAGCACCACCGCCACCTAAAGCATATCCAATATTGTGCTTGTCGAGAAAGTTGAAGAAAATCATAGAATAGATTGTTTCGTTATTCAATTTATAACAATTTGGAAGCAAATGGGTTTAAATAAAAGATCTATTTTGAACCTATTTGACAAAAACACAAATACAATCGTGTCTAACCAATGACTTAACAATACATTAAAATAATAACTGAGTTAAATAGTTTTCAATAAATGTAGTATTGTTTTGTTTAAAACAGGATGTATAACATGTGGAGCAATTTCGGATAATGGTTTTAATACAAAATCACGCTCATGCATTTTTGAATGAGGAATTGTTAGATTTGGCTTATCATTAATAATCAAATTATCGTATAACAAGATGTCAATATCAATAACTCTATCACTGTAACCAGCTAAATCTGTATTATGTATTCTTCCCATTTTCTCTTCAATTAATTGTGTTTTATAAAACACTTCCAGTGGAGAATAAACAGTCTTTATTCCAATTGCACAATTAATGAATAAATTATCAGATTCAAAACCGAAAGGTTCTGAAACATAAAAAGCAGATGAGGAAAAAATATTTCCTATCTGCTTTTCAATTTTCATTAATGCTAATTCAATATTGTTTTCTTTATTACCAAGATTAGTTCCCAGTCCTAAATAAACAGTATGAAATACAATGCAATCTTTTGTGTTGTTAATACTATCCATTAAATAATGAGCATTGCATCTCCATAAGCTCCAAAACGATATTTTTCTTTAATAGCCAATTTATACACATCCATTATCTTATCATATCCTCCAAATGCTGCAGTCATCATAAGCAATGTCGAGTAAGGCATATGAAAATTAGTAATCAGTGCATCACCAAATAAAAAATCATAAGGAGGAAAAATAAATTTATTTGTCCATCCATCATGCGGTTTAAGATGTCCATCAGTACTTACAACGGTTTCCACAACACGCAAAGTTGATGTACCCACTACACATATTTTAGATCTTCTATCTTTTGCTCTGTTAGCATTTTTACAAAATTCTTCAGTTACAAGTATTTGCTCAGAATCTATCTTGTGTTTTGTGAGGTCTTCTACATCTATATCTCTATAAGCTCCTAAACCATTGTGAATAGTCAAGAAATCGAAATCCACACCTTTAATTTGCATACGTTTCATTAACTCCCGACTAAAATGAAGCCCTGAAGCAGGAGCAACTACTGCACCTTCGTTTTGAGCAAACACATTTTGATATCGTTCTTCATCCTCAGGCTCTGCCATTCGCTCCATATAGTCTGGCAAAGGTGTATCACCAATCATATGAAGTAAACGCTTAAACTCCTCATAAGGACCATCATATAAAAAACGTAATGTACGTCCACGAGAAGTAGTGTTATCAATCACTTCAGCAACAAGCTCATCATTCTCACCAAAAAAGAGTTTATTACCAATTCTTATTTTTCGGGCAGGATTTACTAGAACATCCCATAGGTGTTGAGAGGGGTTTAACTCTCTAAGTAAAAATACTTCAATTGCAGCACCTGTTTTTTCTTTATTACCAAACAAACGTGCAGGAAATACGCGTGTATTATTAAAGATGAAAAAATCTTTTTCATCAAAATAATCAAGAACATCTTTAAATTCTCTGTGTTCAATTTTATCAGAATCTTTATGAACAACTAAGAGTCTTGATTCATCGCGATTTGGTGTTGGGTACTTTGCCAAAAGCTCATCTGGCAAATCAAATTTAAATTGAGATAGTTTCATATATTGTTATAATGTTTTTAAATTACAGTTAGGTTTAAATGTTTCTATCAAAAAAATCATCTAATTCGTCAATATTTAAGCAGTTTTCTAAGGTTGCTTCTCCAACTCGTGTTCTAACGAGAGATGTTAAATGTGCACCAGAGTGCAAGCACTCTCCAATATCTCTAGCCAAGGCTCTAATATAAGTGCCTTTGCTACATAAAATGGATATAGATATATAAGGTAAATCATAGCTAATCAAATTGATACTATCTATAACCAATAGTTTAGGTTTTAGTTCAAATACCTCCGAGTTTCTAGCTAAATCATAGGCTCTTTTACCATTTATTTTGCATGCAGAAAAGTTAGGTGGTATTTGTTGTATTTCTCCAACAAACATCTTCAAACACTCACGAACTGCTTCTTCAGTAATGTGTTCTATTGGATACTCAGCATCAACTTCTGTTTCCAGATCGAAAGATGGAGTTGTAGCACCTAACTTTATGGTTGCAGTATATTCTTTAACACCTGCTTGCAAGCGCTCAATTTGTTTTGTTTTCTTTCCCGTACATACAATCATCACCCCTGTAGCCAAAGGATCTAATGTGCCTGCATGACCGACTTTCAGCTTCTTTATTTTTAGCTTTGCACGTAACTTTCCCCTAATTACTTTTACCAATCTGAATGATGTCCAATTTAGTGGTTTATCAACATACAGAATCTCACCTTCAATAAAATCCATTATAATATACTTAATTCAACGCCACTAAAAAGCAAAATGAGTAATAAGCCTCCCACTATTATTCGATAATAACCAAAGGCTTTGAAGCCATGTTTTGTGAGAAAATTAATGAAAAACTTAATAGCTCCTAAGGCTACAACAAAAGCTACTACATTACCAATCAGCAGTGTAATCAAATTATCTTGAAGCATAGCAACACCCGAAGGATCTGTCAATAGTTTTAACAATTTATATCCACCCGCAGCAGCCATGGTTGGTACTGCCAAGAAAAAAGAGAACTCCGCTGCATTCTTTCGTGTCAACTTAGTGGTCATACCACCCACTATCGTAGCCATAGAACGTGATACTCCTGGAATCATAGCAATACATTGGTAGAGCCCTATTTTCAAAGCACGCTTCCACCCTACTTCCTGATTCTCGATGGGTTTATTGAACCATTTATCAACAAATAGCATAAACACTCCACCTACCACTAACATTATGGCAACTACCAATACGCTTTCGAGCAATGCATCAATATAATCAATAAACAACAATCCAATAATTGCCGCAGGTAGAAATGCAATAAAGAGTTTATAATAGAAATCCCACGATTGAAAAAAACGTTTCCAGTACAATACTATTACTGACAAAATTGCACCAAACTGTATATTAACTGTAAATGCTTTAACAAATTCGGTGCTTTCAACACCCAATAAAGCCTGTGTAATTATCATATGTCCTGTTGACGAAACGGGCAAAAACTCTGTTAGCCCTTCTACAATGGCTATAATAATTGTTTCAATTAAATTCATCTATGATTGAATATAAATATGAAAATACTAGAATGTGATTTGTGTTATTTCTGTCTCTTTAAGCCGTTTTCAGGAAAAAGAATGCCAACAATCATCAGTAAAAAACCAAAGAGACACGTTGCTGGGGCTACCTTTATTCTACGTGCACTGAATATATCGGGTTCAAAACCTCCCTCAAAAGTTGTAGCTGGCCCTGTCATCAACAAAAATCCAATAATAATTATCACTGCGGAAACACCCATAATTATGAAGTTAATTTTACTCAAGGCGAATTTTTTAGAAACTATTTCTGTTTCTCTTTGTTTTTGTTTTCTTAATGACATATTCTAAGCGTAAAAATTAAATTAAACATAGTACAAGTGAGTTGTCTTCATTCGCAGGTAATGATTTACTGCAAACACTGTTGACAAATATGATATTACAATACCCAAAACTATTACCGAAGCAAATACATATATCAAGTCATTGGTTTGTAAAATGCTACGCAAATCAGCATATTGCTCACCCAAATAATAGAGCAATCCCATTATCAATATATTAGCCAACAAGCCAGAAAAGATACCATCTACAATATTTCTTCTAATAAAAGGCCTCCTGATAAAACCATTTGTTGCACCAACAAGTCGCATTGTGTTGATTATAAATCGCTTTGAGTAGATGCTCAACCTAATGGTGTTTCTAATCAGTGTGAACGATATAAAAAGTAAAATAAGAGACAATACCAATAAGATAGTACTTATTTTAGTCAAATTATTGTTTACCAAATCAAGAGCTTCCTGCCTATATAGTAAATCATCAACATTCGTCTGCGCCTTTATTTGTTTCGATACAAAAGTCAAACTGTCCGAATTGGCATAATTTGAATGTAGATAAATCTCAATACAATCTGTAGCAGGGTTATAACCCAATAGCTCCTCAGGGTCTTCGCCCAAATCTTCTATCAATTGTTCTTTGGCTTGCTCTTTGCTAATAAAAAGCGACGATTTGACAAAAGGCATAGCATCTAAACGTTTTCTTAAATTGTTGATCTCCGAGTCAGATACATCTTCTGTTAGCATAACATTAAAACTCATGTTCTCTTTCACAAAAGAGGATATTCCCCTTCCAAGAAAAAATGTCATAACAGTCAGCCCCATTAGTAATAACACCAAAGTAACACTTACAATAGATGTTATTTTGGCGTTGATTAGTGTGAGTCTATTTATTCTATGCTTCTTAGCCATTCACGAAGGTGCAATTTATAGGGTTTTACGACAAACATATAGCTTTTCGTAAATTAACTGCAAAGTAACTAAATTATTACTCACAAGCATAATAATTTGATTTTTTTATGGAAACAAATTATGTATCGAAGGTAGTATGAAGCAGTATTTTTAGTTTCTTGTGAGTTGGCATGAGTTTGCAACTCGTCTTTGCAGAAGGATATTACTTCTCTTTATATTATCATTCCCAACAAATGTGTTATCTCGGGATTATGTTGTCTGTTTTCATATTCTCTGCTACAAAGTTAGCATCACCCGTTGGCAGATATTTATCTGTGTCAATTTGTATTATTATCAATGGCACGGATAAATATCCACCAACCTTGTGATTGCATTTTAATTGGATATAAGTGAAACGCAATTAATATCCCACTATATTGTATTTCTTCCAACCATTAGCTGCCTGGTATAATGTAACTGCAGATAACGGCACTTGAATAGTAGCATTATCGGGAACCCCGTTTTCAAAATTAGAATAAGGAGAAGGTGTGGTATGAGGAAATCTAAAAGCATCTACTTTTGGACAATCCCGAAACGCATCATTCCTTATATAGCTAATGCTATTTGGAAAAACAACAACCCCACTAATATTACTACAACGGATAAAAGCTCCATTATAAATAGTATTTAAGCTATTTCCTAGCTCTAACTTTGTAAAGCCTGAACAATCACTAAATGCATTAGATTCAATCATAGTTAATCCATCAGGAAGAATTAAAGAACCTGTAAATCCACTACATGCAGAAAATGTTTGAAATTTAATTGTTGTAAGTCCAGAAGGAAGAATCAGACTAATGAAGTTATGACAATTAGTAAATGCACCTGCACCAATCGACGTCAAACCATCAGGAAGATTCAATGTGCCAGTGAAGCCATAACAGTGTTCAAATGCAAACTCTCCAATAGTCGTTAATCCTGATGGGAGATCTAAAGAACCAGTGAATTTACATTCATAAAATGCATTCGAACCAATCGACGTTAATCCCTCAGGTAAAATCAAAGAGCCATTAAATTTAGAGCACAATTTAAATGTATCATCTGCAACCGTTTTCAATCCATCAGGAAGAGTCAGAGAACCTGTGAAGTTATTACTGACGAATGCACTTTTACCTATTGAGGTTAAGCCTGCAGGGAGAGTCAAAGGTCCTGAAAATCCAGTGTTAGAAAATGCATACTCTTCAATCATTGTCAATCCGACAGGAAGTTCCAAAGTGCCACCCAATTTATAACATTTAGAAAATGCATATTTACCAATTGTTGTAATACTAATAGGAAGAATAATTGATTGAATATTTTGATTTGAATATACATATTGAGCTCCAAATGCCTCGTCAGGGATTCTATTATCCTCGCATTTCACTTCTGATAAATCTAAATGTTTTAATTTAGGCATCTGTTTTTTCATCACATCAAAATCATCCTTATTTAACTCTCCCTTTAATTTCATTATTGTGATAGTATCCTTCTGAGTCTGATTAAGAATCGTAACCAAAGCACCCATCTTATCTACTATAAACACATTTAATGCTCTTTGATGAATGGTAAGAGTGTCCTGAAGAGTTGTTGCTTTGTTCTTTATAAAAATTTCAGCCGTACGACTTTCATCACTTACATTTTCACTAATGTTTAGCAAGAGCATTTCGGTTCTTAGTGCCCTTGTTGTAGTATAGGAAACCCAACTTTTGGCATCATCTGGAATTATCACTTCAAAATCAACATTAGTTTTCAATTCCACCTTTAATATTTGATTTTCGCTTGATAACTCTTCAGTTTTTTCAGAAATAATAATAGCATCTTCTTGAGATTGAAAGACTTTAATAGTACTTGTTAATGTTCCGTTTTTCTGCTTAATGGTAATAGCACCTTCTCTATTATCATAAGATTCATTTTTTGCTATATCAAATGAGAGTTTACTTGTAGACAAGCTTCTTGTAGTAGCTTGTGAAATCCAGTCACCAGAAATAGCAATATCAAATTCAACATTGGCTTTCACCTCCAGTTCAATAGTAGCAGCATCGTTACTGAGATCATATTTATCCTGAGTTATCAGAAGACCTAAGTTGCTTTCCTGATTGAAAGTTAATGTTTTGGATATACTACCCGCTGTTATAATTATGTTACAACTTCTTGCAGCATAAGTGTCGTTGCTAGTGAGTTTAGCGGTAATGGTTTTAGTTGATGCATCTCCACTTGAAGGAGTAATAGTGCACCAATTTGCTGACGACTTTGCAGTCCAACTCGTATTTGACTCAATAGAAATGGTCTTAGCACCACCAGCATCAGATACAGTAAACTCTGTTTGACTGACAGTAATGGAGGGTACTGTCTCTTCTTGACAAGATAGCATCACTATACAAAGTGATAATAAAAGCAAAAGATTTCTTTTCATTATTAACTTTAATTTTTTAAGTAAATACTTTAGCATAAAATAAGATTGTAATTAATATCCCACTATATTATAAAACTTCCAACCAGCAGCAGCCTTGTATGTTTCAACTGCAGATTTTGGTACTTCTATTGTATTTGTACCATCAAGCATATTTACAGAATAGTAAATCGGTATTGTATGAGGAAATCTGTAAGAAGTAATTTTACTGGTTTTCATAAATGCCCTTGATCCAATACCTTTAAGACTTATTGGAAATATAATTTTCCCAGAAATATTTAGACAAAATTTAAATACCTCATCGGAAATACTAGTTACATTATCTCCAAATACCAACCCAGTGAAACCAGAACAATTTTCAAATGCATTTCCTCTAATTGTTGTTAATTCATTAGGAAAAGTCAACAAACCAGTAAAGCCAGAACAACCAGAAAAAGCTTCAGAATCAATTGTTGTCAATTTTTGAGGTAGAATTAAAGAACCAGTGAAACCAGAACAATCTTTGAATGTGTTATAAGCAATCTTTGTCACTCCATCAGGTAAAGTCAAAGAGCCAGTAAATGCGGAGCAACCATCAAATGCAAACATTCCGATTGTAGTTAACCCAGTAGGAAGATTTAATGAACCAGTGAAGCCAGAACATTTATAAAATGCCCAATTTCCAATCGAAATTAATTCGGTTGGGAAAGTCAATGAACCATTAAAATCTACACACCTACGAAATGCACTATCTTCAATTCTTGTCACTCCAGATGGTATGGTTAAAGAACCTGTGAAGTGAAAACAATCTTCAAATGCACTTTCCTCAATGGAGGTCAATTTGGAGGGAAGAGTCAAAGTGCCTGTAAAACCAGTACACTGGTGAAATGATCTTTTTTTAATTGTAGTCACCCCATCAGGGATATTCAAAGAACCCGTGAGCATGATACAACCATAAAATGCACCTTCCCCAATCGCTGTCAATCCACCTGGGAGAATCAAAGAGCCTGACAGACCATGACACCCACCAAATGCATAATTTCCAATAGTTGTAACACTCTGTGGAAGAATTATAGTATTAATATATCTATTATAATCATGATGCTTTGCTCCTATTGCCTCATCAGGAATTTTATTATTCTCGCATTTCACCTCTGATAAATCTATATACCTTAGCTGGGGCATCTGGCTTTTCATCACATCAAAATCAGCCTTATTAATCTCTCCCACTACTTTCATTATTGTTATAGTATCTTTCTGCGTCTGATTAAGAATTGAACCCAACGCACCCATCTTATCTACCGAAATTATATTTATGGTGTTACTATTTTGATTAATAGTAAGCGTATCTTGAAGGTTGATGTTGGTGGTCTTACTCCTCACATAAATCTCAGTAGTACGAACATCGTAACTTTTATTTTCTGTGATGTTTAGCAATAACGTTTCTGTTCTCAGTGCCCTTGTAGTTGTAGAAGAAACCCAGCTTTTGGCATCATCTGGAATGATTACTTTAAAATCAACATTAGTCTTCAATTCTATCTCCAATGTTTGACTATTATTTGATATATCTTTTATCTTGTCTGAAATTATTATTGCATATTCTTGAGATTGATACACTTTAATAGTACTTGTTAATGTGCCACCTTTCTGCTTAATGGTGATAGTACCTTCTCTATTATCATAAGATTTATTTTTTGCTATATCAAATGAGAGCTTACTTGTAGACAAGCTTCTTGTAGCAGCTTGTGTAATCCAGTCAACAGAAATCGTAACATCAAATTCAACATTAGCTTTCACCTCCACTTCAATAGTAGCAGCATCGTTACTGAGATCATATTTATCCTGAGTTATCAGAAGACCTAAGTTGCTTTCCTGATTGAAAGTTAATGTTTTGGATATACTACCCGCTGTTATAATTATATTACAACTTCTTGCAGCATAAGTGTCGTTGGTAGCGAGTTTAGCGGTAATAGTTTTAGTTGATGCGTCTCCACTTGAAGGAGTAATAGTGCACCAATTTGCTGACGACTTTGCAGTCCAACTCGTATTTGACTCAATAGAAATGGTCTTAGCACCACCAACATCAGATACAGTAAACTCTGTTTGGTTAATACTAATGAAAGGTTCCTCGTCTTCTTGGCAAGAGAACATCACTACACAAAATGATAATAGAAATAAAAGATTTTTTTTCATAGCTTTTAGTGATTGATATTAAATACTTTAATCGATACGTTATAACATTTTAATGGACTCCAAAACAAAAGTAATAATAAATTTTAAAAAAAATCCCCCCCCCTATAATTTATATTAAATTAACACTTTGTTCATTTAAAATTGAAACAAAAGCATCTTATTGTTTTAAAACAATTTATATTAGCAAAATGCATCCAGTGGTACGGATGGATATCCGCACCAGCCGAGGATAGTTATACAAATTATGGAAAAGGTGTTAGTAACATTAATGTTGATTGCGCTATTTGAATTTGATTATCATTTCAGATTTTCAATTTTGCATTCAATATAAGTTCATTTGGCTTCGGATATCGTGTGGGTAAAAGATCTATTTTAAAAGGCAATTCCATATCTCTAAGTTCTTCAATTTTTGCATCAAGTAAGTCATTTTGAGTACAATAATTAAATGTAAGCTTTAAGTATCGCCTAATAATCATTAATGGTAAAAATTGACCACGATATTCCATCCATTCCATTAAATCTTTTTTCCCCTTTGAGCTATTGCAACTTCTACAAGCAAAAACTAAATTATCAGCATCATATAGGACATTCATTTATGTTTATATGGACACTTACCAATTTGCTGTCTTTTTATGAAGATCAAGAGCTTGAAAAACTTGCAAAAGAGCATGTCGACCATGTTCTCAATGATTTCTGGAATAGTGAATATGGTATTAACAATGAAAACTTACTTCATGACTACACCAGAATTCCAGGGCATGAAGCTATTATGTACACAGGTCATTATCTTGAGACTTTATGGATGGTTTACCACGAAGCACTTCGTACAAAAGATGTTGAAGTTCTGAACACAGTAGAAAAAAGAATGAAGCATCTAATTGAGATGACCTGGGACTATGTTTTTGAAGGTATGGGAACAGAAGATTTTTATGTTTTCCAAACAGAAAATAATTGCCCTGGACCCGATTTTGATATTAAAGTGATGTGGTCGCATACCGAATTATTAATCGCAACCTTCTCGATCTATGAACATACTGGTGAGAAATGGGCAAAAGAGTGGTATGAACGCACAAGAAAATTCTTCGTTAGAACCATAGCTAACACAGAGTCAGGAATCTGGAGACAGGCTGTTGATCGCTTCGGAGATGACAAAGAGAGACCAGAAATTGGCATTTACCGCAAAGGTAATTTCCATCAGCCCCGTTACTTGATGATGAACCTGTTGGCAATAGAACGAATGAAAAAGAATGGTGTTAAAACCGACAAAAACTAAGAAGACGTTTTTTTTACGATCTCTAAAATCCATAACTACACATCAGATATATATTAATCGGGAGATGTTCTCTTTGTCAATGGCTAATTGCAACGAAATATTGCTCGATAAAGAAGTAAAACAAAAAATACGCTATGTTTATTTAATTGAAAGAGTTCCTCAAGGAATTCCTTTCGATTAAATGATTACAGGAGACGATTACACACGGCTCTAACAGAAAAACACATTTGCACGGGACAATGAAGGACAGGTCGCGACCTGTCCCTACTTATCCATCAAAAATAAAGGGTTTTCTTGTCGACATTATGTAACATTGATAGTTCACTGCTTAATAATCACTTTGCACTTACGACTAACTACTTTCTTCCGTAGTCAATTGTCCTTCCTCCATTGATTTAATCCAAACTCAGCTTAGCTTTACAACTTCCTACTACAATTTTATACACGTTCACCCCAGAATACTCTCTATTCATAAACGTTTCTCCCACGCTACACTATAAAAGAGAGTTATCAAAATAGTTTTTCCTCAAGTACACAACAAAAACTGGTTTATTTATCACGTTGAGCGATTAAATCATTTTGAAACACTTCTATTTGTTTCAGTTTCGTTACCTATTACTTTTATTTTAGTGCTTTATTATCGATTGGGTCACCCTCTTTTGCTTTTTTGTTGGGTCAATCGGTGATTGGGTCGATAAAATCATCTTTTTTCATTGGTCAATCCACTATTGACTGACCAAA
>JAQVZQ010000374.1 GCA_028708095.1 Dysgonamonadaceae bacterium | reverse complement strand
CATGGGTGTTCCCAACTTACCTATTAATGGCAATTGAATATTACTCCACAAGCCTGTAAAGAGTGTAAGCCCCTTAAATAAAGATATCAGAACAGACACAAGAGCTGCCAACAGACCACTAGCTATTAGTTTACGAGGATTCAAACGATAACTTTTCAAAGTTTCGTCAACCCCAAACACAATAGAATGAAGAAAAAGTGCAATAGCAGCTAACAAACCTCCAATGAATCCACCTCCTGGAAGATTATGTCCACGAAAAAGCAAAAACATCGAAAATAAAAAGAATAGTGGCATCAATATCTTTACTGTAGTATTTAATATTACTGTTCTCATTTTTAGTTATTTGTCATTTGTCATTTATTTCCAATACAGTATACTTCATTAATACTGCAAATTTTCGCTTCTTGTTTTCAATTAATCCAATATTTCATTTTTATTTTCTCGATTTCCTCTTATTCTCTAACTTCTTAAACACATCTGAAGTTGGAGGTTTATTTTCACCCCCAATTTTCAGTAATGAAAAAACACCCAAAGATGCCACCATCAATACTATTATTTCGCCTAAAGTATCGAGACCCCTGAAATCGACCAAAATAACATTTACAATATTTCGTCCCTTGGCATGTAGAAAACTATTTTGTGCAAAATATTCTTTGAGCGTGGGATCGATTTCTGTCTGTTGCACCCAAAGCAATAAAAAGGACATGGTAAGTCCGAAAAGCAAAGCTGGTATTATATGTTTAACAACCATAGCTTTGGAGATATCAACAAATGGTGGCAATTTATTAAGAATAAGCACAAACACTACAACTGTCAATGTTTCAATTAAAAACTGAGTAATGGCTACATCGGGTGCACCAAAAAATAGAAAAATAATGGCGGTAGCATAACCAACTAAACCCATAGACAAAACCGCTGCAAGCCTCGTCTTAGAAGTAACAAGCACCCAAAGGGCTATAAGCATTATTGCAACAATCAACACCTCGTGCAAGTGAGAACCAACTGACGAGTGAAACAAGTCGGTCAATGAAACATCAAAATTACCAAAAACAATAATAAGTAAGATAATTCCCACAAAAAACATGGCAATGGTTACCAGATAGTTTCTCAACAATCCTGATTGAAAAAAGCTAGTTTGTGCTTTGGAAACTCTCAGCAAGCTTGGTATGAATTTATTATAAATAGCTTCGGGCCCAAATTGATTATTAAGGCTGAAACGATTGACAAAAGCCCTTATTTTATGGCGAATATGATAAATACCCCATCCTGCAGCCAATGTTAACAAACTCAAGCCAAAAACAAGGGTAAAACCATGCCAAAGCATTAGCTCTAATACACTATCAATCTTCAATGCCACATTAGAAGTATGGTGTAAAAGTGGTTGTGCAATCTGTTCAGAAAACAAACCCCCTATCAATCCTAAAAACGAAGCAACTAACGGCCCAAATAACATTCCAAAAGGTGCTTCATGTATCTGACTTGGGCTTTCAACTTCTTTGCCAAAAAATATTTTATATCCAATTTCAATGGATAAAGCTGCAAATATAACACTTGCAACAAAAGTTGCTGCTAGAGTAAGATAACTCAATATCGGACTATATGCGGTAGCATTGTAGAGCATTTCTTTGGCCACAAAACCAAAAAATGGTAGTATGCCCGCCATTGACATACTAGCCAATGCTGCCGCAACGAATGTGAAAGGCATTTTCTTACGAAGCCCTGATAGTTGGTTAACATCTCGCACACCTGTTTCGTGATCAATATTACCTACTACCATGAAAAGTGTTCCCTTATATAAAGCATGAGCCAAAACAAAAATCATGGCTGCCTGTACGGCTACTGTGCTACCAATACCCAGAAGCATCACCATAATACCAAGGGCACTCACCGTAGTATATGCCAATATTTTCTTCAAATCGGTGTGCATAATGGCTTTAACAGCACCAAAAACCATAGTAAAACCACCAACTGCAGGTAGTAAAACGTGCCATAAAGGAAGACCATTAAAAATGAGTGAAATGCGGGCTAACAAAAAAACTCCTGCTTTAACCATAGTGGTTGAATGCAGATATGCACTTACTGGAGCAGGTGCTTCCATGGCATTGGGAAGCCAAAAATGAAATGGAAACTGTGCAGATTTAGTAAAAGCACCAATTGTCAGCAATATAAGTATAATATTCACTTTTGGACTTTGCAACACAAGGTCGGGGTTATTCATCAATTCGTCGAAACGAAGTGTGCCAGCCTCGCTCCCAATTAGTATGATACCAGCTAGCATAAACAAACCACCCATTACCGTAACCAGCATGGCCTGAAGTGCCGAATCTCTTGATTTCTCCTTGTTGTGATAATAGCCAATAAGCAGGTATGAACTTAAACTGGTTAGTTCCCAAAAAACAAACATCAGCAGAAGCGAACCCGACATGACTAGCCCGACCATAGACCCCATAAAAAGAGATAAAAATGCAAAAAACCGTGGACGGTTTATGTCTTGTGCTAAATAAGAGTGGGCATACACATGAATAAAAACGCCAAAACCAGTTATCAGCATTAAAAAGAAAACACTGAGTCCATCGAGCCTAAAAATTAAATCGAGTCCAAAGCTTTCAACCCATGTCACAGTTTCCTGAAACACTGTTCCATTAACAATGCCTGTCATCTTAATGGAAGCCCAGCTAAACAAGAGCAATGGAATAAACGCAATCAACAATCCGGCTTTTTTAGGAAAAAGTCTGAATAAGAGAGGTGAAAGCAAAGCTCCCGAAAAGCTAATAAGCACAACAATTAAAAATGCCATAAACCAGTTATTGTGTTTGCATAAATTTATGAATAAACATCACAAATCTAACAATAAAAAACCGAGAGTCTTCATATATGACTACCAATTTCAACAAATAAACAAGATTTACAGTTAGAAATCATGCGTGTTTTTTTAATAGTAAACACCAAGTTTAGACTATAAGCAAAATCAAGAACGAATTATTTTAATGAACACAATAAGTACTATATAATAAAAAAAACACCAATATAGCATCAAACTATACTGGTGTTCATTTCTTATGTGAGTCTACTTTCACTCAATTTCGGCCCCTAAATCCCTTTAAAGAGCACTTTGCCAAAGCGCAGATTATTACGCTTTTCCCTTCAGGGACAAAGGGCTGAAAAAAGACTAATATTCAGCATTACAGGGTTTTTCGGAGTGAACTCTTATATTAATATAAAAAAAATAGCTTTACATTACCCCCTTTTCACGTAGTTTCTGTTGCCATTTCCAAGCAGAAGCCATGGTATCCTCAATGGTTTCTTCAGCTTTCCAGCCCAACACATTGTTAGCTCTATCAGGGTTGGCCCATATTTTCTCAATATCGCCTTCGCG
>JAQVZQ010000373.1 GCA_028708095.1 Dysgonamonadaceae bacterium | reverse complement strand
CTTCTTAAAAACATTCTTTCAAGCATCAATCTAGTTCTATCATATCTCATTCCTATTTTAGTTGAAATTACACCAATTGAATGTCTTAATTCAAATCCATTTTTACTTGTATTTACTTCTGACTCAATTTTTATTCGTTCAGCATTGTCAAACTCAACTGAGTTTATCCTTACAATTTTATCTTTCGCAATAAAGTTTTCAATAGTATTCTTAAAATTGTAGCCGTTAACTTCTAATATTGCTTTATTATTTTTTTTATGAGTGGTTAATTTGTACTTGTCAATATAATACTGATGTAATATATTGAATGTTTGTCTTTCATCAAAACCATCAAAAGTACTATCAAACATCACTTTTTTTAAACTGAAATTTTTATATTCATTTTTTAAAAAAATTACTTTAGTATCATATGCGTTACGACCAAGTTCCTGCATAACTGTTTGTTTATATTTTTCATCAAATGTATATAAATAACAATTATCCAAAAGCACATTATCATAATGTCTTGCTTGTGGCATTCTTCTAATTCTTCCAATAGTTTGTGTTTCAAAATCTTCACTCATATTATCTCGTAGTTTAACCAATATTTTGGCTCTAGGACAATCCCATCCTGTAGATATTGCTTGCTTCATTATAAGAATAGATGGATGGGCTTCATTGCTTACAATGTCCTCTATATTTTCTTTTCTTTCACTTAACCATATTGCTAGGTTACCTCTATCATATGAATAACCTTTATCATCAATAATAGACTCTATTTGAGAAATAAGATCATCAGATTTACTCGGCACTTGAATAATGATTAAAGGATTTACTTGTATATCCATTTTTATATATTCTTCTTTTATTGCTTTTCGTTTATTAATTGCTAGATCTAGCAAATACTCGTGTTCATTTGTCAATATTTTTTCGTTTGTCACATCTTCATTAATGTATAATGCTCTAGTAATAAGTCCTTCGTTGATAACAGATAATTCATCAATTTCTATATTTTCTGCTTCTTTATTATCTTTTGTTGTAGCACTTACTCTTACTATATAATCAGGATTTATATATTCAACTATTGTTTCTGCTTTAACCGTTTTATTTAGGTGTTCCTCATCTATGATAACAATAAATTTCAAACCTTTATTATGAGCCTCTCGTACTCGTTCATATAGATTTTTTCGTTCTGTATCTTTTAATGCTGTATTTCCTTTTTTGGTAATTGTTTCCCAATTTATAAAAGCGGTATCTTTAGCATCAAATCCTTGCAATAATACTTCTTGAATGTTTTTACTTTCTAAATTAGGAACGTATTTCATCATTTTTTCACGACTTTGTTCTTCTAATTCGCCTTTACCTGGAGTCAGCCAAACAAAAACAGTATTTGGGTTTTCTTTTAAATATTCTTCGATATAGCCGAGTAATAGGATTGTTTTCCCGCTTCCTGTTGGTGCTTGTAGTAATACTTCCTTCTTTTCGCCAATTGTAGTAGCATCTAACAATTTATTAACTGCTTCAATTTGAAAATCTTTAAGTTTAATTATTTGCATTACGCCACCTCTATTATTTCATCTGCAAAATAGTATTCTGGAATTATAAATACCTCAATATTATAATCTTCAAATGTTTTTTGTTGAGCCGATGTAAGTAATATATCCGATGATATATATAATTTTTCACACTGATCTAACTCATTTTTATTTAAACTAAATTTATCAAGACTTGACTCATCCAAATATACTTTAATTAATTTATCATCAATTTCAATACCATTTTCAAGTTGAATTAAATTTTTAATATTTACCATTAAATTTTTGTTTAAATTTTGTTCGTCAGTATTAATTCTTGGAACATATGATGTTTTGTAATATTTTAGATTGGCTGGAAGGGCTTTATTTTTTCCATAACCGCTTATTACGTTTTTAATTCTAGGATAGGTTATTTCTTCGCAAATATTATTTTCGTTATTTGTACAAAGTATAAATTGTCTAGTACCTTCATCATCTTTGTTTAATTCTAGAACTGCTTGACCGGTACTACCACTTCCTGCGAAGAAGTCTAGCACAGTCACATCTTTTCTTTTATGATAATTTATTAACTGTTTTAACATTCGTACCGGCTTTTTTCCGCTGTTGAAAGGGATTCCACCCTCGTGCCTTATATTGCCAAAATCACCGCTGAAATCGTAATAATTTGGTATAGGTCTTGTCTTTTTTGATATGCCATTTTTTTTAAGTTCTGCTAATCTACTTAATGGTACCCCAGTATAAAATTTGCCTCTTATCGCATCAATTTTTTTAGGTCCGGAGACGTACCTATAACCTATCCCATCATCTCCCATGTTTTGAATTTTATATAATACATTAAGCCCATCTATTTTTTTCCTTTTTATGAGATACTTATCTAAAAATTCTGCAGCTGTTCCGCTTTGTCTTACTATACTTCCCGATGCCCAGGTTTCTTTTAATAAACCTACCTTTCCTTCTTTTTCTGCTTCAATTTTCCATTCGTTTTCTTTAAATATTGTTACTGTTTTATTTCCGATTTCAATAATTTCACCTTTGGCTAGTTCAGTTATTTTGTATTTAAACTTTGATAAATCATAGGGCTCCGAAGGTTTATTTGCAGAAAAGTTCTGCTTATCTTTGGCGTAAATGTAAACATATTCCATTACTGGTTGCCAATCATTGTCTTCGTTTAGACTTTTGTTTCCGAATCTCACTTGAATATGATGTGTGCATAATCTATTTACTTCACCAAAAACATCATCACATATAATTTTTAATTGAGCAGCTTCATTTTCATCAATACTTATCATTATAATTCCTGTGTTTGAAAGTAGTTTTTTTGCGATTTTTAATCGTTTTTCCATAAATGATAACCACTTACTATGTATATATCCGTCCAATTCATCTACATATCTGTCGTCGTATATAAAATCCTGTTTTCCTGTATTATAAGGAGGATCAATATATATAACATCTATTTTACCTTTATGTGTTTTTTTCTAATAAATACAAACTATGTAAATTATCCCCTTCTAACAAAAAATTAAATTTGTCATCCGAATTAGTTATTATTTCTTTATCTTTTTTTTCTTCAAAAGTAGGAATTTGGGTTTCCAAATCTTTATCAACTCTTTCTTCGTGTTCTTCCCATATAAGGCCATATTTCTTTTTAGTTAATTCATTTTCTATAATTGATAAATTATCTAATACTTCTTCATTTGTAATATTCTTTTTTATTTCTTTTAAAGTATCAATCATTTTATCTCTTTTTATTTTTGATAAATTAGTTGTTTCAGTCATCTTTTAAATCCTCCTATTGTTATTCGACACTCAATAATCAATATTATTATATCATTTAAACCAACAAAATTCGATATTTTACCGATGTTTCA
>JAQVZQ010000372.1 GCA_028708095.1 Dysgonamonadaceae bacterium | reverse complement strand
GAGAAGTTCAATATCAGTACGACAAATATAAAGACAGTTATATAGACGGTCATGAATTGAGTGAGAAGATTGAGAGCGAACTTGATATTCCTTTTTTGTTGAAACGTGCAGCTAAGCTTTGGGATGGAGGATACATCCTTAGTGGGTTAGTTGGTTGTGGAGATGCATTTATCATTCGTGACCCTTGGGGTATAAGAACGGCTTTTTATTATCATGATGACGAAGTGCTTGCGGTTGCATCCGAGAGACCTGTTATACAAACAGCTTTCAATCTTAAGAAAGAGCAGATAAAAGAAATACAACCCGGTGAGGCTTTGATTCTGAAAAAAGATGGCACATTCTATCTTTCACAAATAATAGAGCCGAATAAAATAACCCCTTGTTCGTTCGAGCGTATTTATTTTTCACGTGGATCGGACTACGATATATATCGTGAGCGTAAAAAACTGGGGAAGTTGTTGATTCCTTATATCCTTGATATAATTAACCATGACTTCGATAATACTGTTTTCTCTTTCATTCCTAATACTGCTGAGGTTGCCTATATAGGTATGTTAGAAGGTCTTGAAAGTCATTTTAATCACGAAAGGGCATTGCTTATTTCAGAAAACAAAGCATCTTTGTCAAAGGAGGACATCGAAGCGATATTATCCAAACGTGTTCGTTCCGAAAAAGTGGCAATAAAAGATATTAAATTACGCACCTTCATAGCGCAAGGCAATACAAGAGATGACTTGGCTGCTCACGTGTATGATGTAACATATGGATCGATTCATCGAGGAAAAGACACTCTAGTCATCATTGATGATAGCATTGTAAGGGGTACTACTTTGAAGCAAAGTATCATTAAGATTCTTGACCGTTTGGATCCTGTGAAAATTGTTATTGTTTCTTCGTCTCCTCAAATAAGATATCCAGATTGCTACGGCATTGATATGTCTAAAATGAGTGATTTCATTGCTTTTAGGGCAGCAATGGAATTGTTGAAATCGGAAGATAAACAGCATATTGTTGATGAAGTTTACAGAAAATCTGTAGCACAAAAAAACAAGAGACCCGATGAGATGGTAAACTACGTAAAAGAGATATACGGACAATTTACTGACCAACAAGTGGCTGATAAAATTGCTGAAATGCTCACCCCTAAAGAAACCAAAGCTGAAGTGAAGATTGTTTTTCAAACCATTGAAGACCTTCATATAGCTTGCCCCGATCATAAAGGTGATTGGTATTTCTCTGGTAATTATCCAACCCCAGGTGGAAATAAAGTGGTGAACAATGCTTTTATAAATTATATTGAAAATTCAGAACATAAAACATATCAATTCAAACTAACTTTTTAGAATGCCAATGATTGAACGCATAATTATTTTAGAAGACATAGACCCCGTTGTTTTTTATGGAACTAACAACAGTAATATTCATTTGTTGAAAACATTGTACCCAAAAATTAGAATTGTTGCTCGGGGAAATGTTATTAAAGTAGTTGGCGATGAACAAGAGTTAGCAAACTTTGAAAAGAAAATTCGTGAGCTTGAAAAGTTCAGCATTAAAACCAATGTGCTAAAGGAAGAAGACATATTGGATATCGTGAAAGGGAAAACACCCGAAGCTGTCAATCAACAAAATCTTATTATCTATGGATTGAATGGCAAACCCATTTTAGCACGAACTGAAAATCAGCGTAAACTTGTTGAAGAGTTTGATAATAACGATATGGTGTTTGCTATTGGTCCTGCAGGTTCGGGAAAAACATATACTGCCATTGCATTAGCTGTGAGAGCACTTAAGAATAGAGAAGTCAGAAAAATTATTTTGAGTCGCCCTGCTGTTGAAGCTGGAGAAAAATTGGGTTTCCTTCCGGGTGACATGAAAGAAAAGATTGATCCTTACTTGCAACCTCTTTATGATGCACTTGAAGATATGTTGCCACCCCTCAAATTGAAAGAATATCTGGAAACCAAAGTTATCCAAATTGCACCATTGGCTTTTATGCGTGGTCGTACGCTTAACGATGCTGTCATTATATTAGACGAAGCTCAAAATACTTCTAAAGCACAAATCAAGATGTTTCTTACACGTATGGGAATGAATGCGAAAATGATTGTAACGGGTGATATCACGCAAATAGACTTGCCATCATATCAACAATCGGGATTGATTCACGCACTATCTGTGTTGCGAAATGTGAAAGGGGTAGGTAAAGTGGAGTTAACAAAAAAAGATATTGTGCGCCACATATTGGTGCAGCGTATAGTGGAAGCATACGAGAAAAGTGAAGCGAAAAAGAGAGATGAGACAGATAAGCCAGATAAATCTGAATAAGTACTTATAAATATCATATCATATATAAACCCAATTATAAAAAACGATAGAATGAGCAATACTTTAACATCAACCAATTACCAATTTCCTAATCAAACAAAGGTTTACAAAGGAAAAGTTCGCGATGTGTATACTGTTGACAACGACACATTGATTATGATTGCCACCGATCGCATATCAGCATTTGATGTAGTGCTTCCCGAAGGAATTCCATTCAAAGGGCAAGTGTTGAATCAAATTGCAGCAAAGTTTTTGGATGCAACTAAAGATATTGTTCCAAATTGGAAACAGGCTGTTCCACATCCTCTTGTAACAGTTGGTATTCGCTGCGAACCTTATCTGGTAGAAATGATCGTTAGGGGATATCTAACCGGAAGTGCTTGGAGAGAATATAAAAAAGGTGTTCGCTCGATATGTGGAGTTTCATTGCTTGAAGGAATGAAAGAAAATGAAAAGTTTCTAACACCCATTCTAACACCTACTACAAAAGCTGATGAGGGACATGACGAAAACATTTCCCGTGAAGAAATAATTGAACAAGGATTAGTTAGTAAAGATGATTACGAACAATTAGAAAAATATGCTTTAGCATTGTTTCAAAGAGGTTCGGAAATGGCTGATGAGAAAGGCTTGATTCTTGTTGACACAAAATATGAGTTCGGGAGACAGAATGATACAATTTACCTTATCGATGAAATTCATACACCCGATTCTTCCCGCTATTTTTATAAAGAAGGATATCAGGAACGTTTTGAAAAAGGAGAAGAACAACGTCAATTGTCAAAAGAATTTGTAAGAAAATGGTTGATGGATAATGGTTTTCAAGGACGAGAAGGTGAGCAAGTGCCTGAGATGACTGAAAGCTACTGCAACGAAGTATCGGAAAGATATATTGAGTTGTATGAAATAATAACAGGTGACAAATTTGAGAAAGCGGATACTCAAAACCTTGCTAAAAGCATTGAGAAAAACATACTTGAATATTTGAAGAAGTGAGTTACAAATCAGAAGAAACAGTACCCTACAAAACAGAGGAATCAAAGAGTGTGCAAGTAGAGCATAT
>JAQVZQ010000055.1 GCA_028708095.1 Dysgonamonadaceae bacterium | reverse complement strand
GTGATGGGCAAGCGTGACGACAAGTACACGCTCGAGGGTGCCATCGAGCTGGACGACGCCTTCTTTTCCACCGAGATACCCCTTGAGGAAAAAGAAGAGCCGTTGAAACGCGGCCGCGGGAGCCAAAAAAAGACCAAGGTCCTGGTGATGGCTGAAAGCAAATCGGTTGAAAACCCCAAACCGGGCAAGAAACCCAAGAAGGTCAGATACCTGAAGATGAAAGTCGTCAACGACTTGAAAGCCGATACAATTACAAAGAATGTCAAAGAGCATGTTGAAAGCGCGGCGGATCTGACCACCGATGATTCAACTTCTTACACTAAATTGAAAGAGCATGTCCATTCACACACGGCGTCCGTTGTTCCACACGAGGAGCTGCCTAATGTGCTGCCTTGGGTACACACCGCGATCAGCAATGCCAAAAGACAGATCTTGGGCGTGTATTACAAGGTAAAACCCGAATATTTACAATACTATCTCAATCAGTTCTGTTACAAGTTCAACAGGCGTTACTTCGGCGAAAACCAGTTTGACAGGCTGTTGATAGCCGCCGTATCGTATGCGCCGGATTTCAAATCAAGAATTTACAATAGGAACTATTGCGGATAATCATTTAAGAATATGAATAGAAGTTTATCAATGACGGTAATAGCTGTTCTGTTCATTTTGGGATGTAGTGAACAGAATAAATATGAAAAGGCAATTGCTGACTTTGTGCAAACCGATAAAAGAGGCACTTGGACTGACCTACAATTTAAGATAATAGAAATGGGAAAACCTACCAGCATTACGGTTGGAGATAGCATTGCCATATTAACCGAAGTGTTTGAAGCAAAGAAAGCTAAAGATCTTGAATTTTATACTCAACGAATTGCTGAACATACGGCAAGTATGGAAAAAGATCAACTCAAAGTATTGAACGAATTTTATCAGAAATCGATAGACAAAAATCAACTTGTGGTTGACTCTTTAATGAAATCATCGGTCAAGCTTCCCGAAGCTTATAAAAGTGCAGCAGCAAAAACTGTATTAGCACAAGAGATTACTTGTAAGTTTTCTATTATAAATCCGATGGCAGGCAATGCCAGACAAGAGATTACTGAGACATTTGTACTGAATGCGGAAGGAGATAAGTGTTATCGACGGAGTCCTAAAAAGAGAAATTAGTTGTCCTGATTCGGAGAAAATAATATAGTGGCAGTAACCTTTTTTAGGGTTGCTGCTACTTTCGTTTATTGTAGCTACTTCTGTTGAATCAAGTGAGTTAGCTCCGGATCATTCTTAATCCGTTCCATTTCACTGTTGACAATATCCTTTACATCCTGTTTGATTCTATCATAATTCAGCTGAATTTGCTCTTTCATGCGATCATTGCCATCCACATCACGAAAATTGACAATCTCAGGTATTTGTTCATATCGGGCAGTTTCTCTTTTCACTTTTTCATTATCCACCACAATTTCACAGTGAAATATCTTTTGCTCAATCCGTTCATCAAAATTGTCACTTACAGCACCCACAAACATACCTTGTGATAAGTTGGCAATTTTGCTTGCTGGAATGAGACTGTCCAACTGCGTGCTGATAGATGTTGATTTATCCTGACGATTGATAGTCATCGATTGTCGCTTTTGAAGAATCTTTCCAAAACGCTCAGACAATACTTTGGCTGTTTCGCCCACCACCTGTCCTGCAAAAATATTACCAACTGTATTTTGTATCACCTTGCTCTCTTTATCACCATAATCACGTGTCAATTGCGAATAATCCTGAAATCCCAAACAAACTGCAACTTTATTACTCCTGGCAGTGGCAATCAAATTATCCAATCCCCGAAAATAAATGGTAGGCAACTCATCGATTATTACTGAACTTTTTAATTTCCCCTTTTTATTGATTAATTTCACGATACGGCTGTTATATAATCCTAACGCTGCAGAATAGATGTTTTGTCTGTCGGGATTATTTCCCACAACAAGTACTTTGGGCTCTTTGGGATTATTGATATCCAATGTAAAGTCATCACCCGTCATCACCCAATACAATGCAGGACTTATCATTCTGGAAAGCGGAATCTTTGCAGATGCAATCTGTCCTTGCAACTGATCTTGTGCTCCACCTTCCCAGGCATCCATAAACGGACTTAAATAATTTTCAAGTTCAGGATAAGAGGTAAGAATAGTAAAGGTATCTGCATACTTTTTATTCAGGAACTCAATAGCATGCGGAAAAGTACAATATTTACCACCCTCATATATTTTAAGAAACCATATGATTGCAGCCAAAAGAATGATTGGAGATTCCACAAAGAAATCCCCCTGCTTTTGAATCCAACTCCTATTTAGGTTCAACATGATTGTATAAGCAGATTCATATGCATCCGATATATCAGTCATAAATGCCGGATTAATAGGATTACATCTGTGGCTTTTGCGAGGGTCGTCAAAGTTAATCACATAAAAAGTGGGCTTTACAGGATAAGCCTGTGTGTGATTCATCAAGTGATTATAGGCAATTTCTGAAAGGTCGGGAAACTTATAATCATAGATATACATGGAAAATCCCTTTTCAATCTGCTGTTTGATATAGTTGTTGATAACGGCATAAGATTTTCCGCTACCCGGTGTTCCAAGCACAATGGTAGCACGAAAAGGATTTACGACATTGATCCAACCGTTGTATTGCTTCTTGCGATACCAGAAGCGAGTTGGCAGATTTACGGCATATTCATTATCCATAAAGCGCATTTCCTGCATAAACGATTCATTCTCTATATTGAATACATCATCCATCATATTCAGTTTAATCAATCTTGAAATCAATACTCCCGAGAGCAGCAGAAACAGATAACCAGTAGTTATTGCAGAAGTATAAAGCACAGCTTTTGAAGCAATGGGCAACATCAAATCAAGCATCCACCAATTGATGAAAAAGAATAAAATCCCCAAAACTAAAAACAAAATTATTTTACTCCATGTTACCTTTTGGTTTTTCACTCCTTTAGTCCCCAGACACGACAAGGCTAAAAAGAGTACGGCAAATAGTTTGGTGATGATGTTGTGATTAAACAAACCTGTGTTGTTATGAAAGTTAATCAGTATTTTATCTATAATGGTAATATTGTAATTCATACTTACAAAATAGGCATGACAATACCAATAAATATGGATGAGTACCAGCACAATGCTGATAGCACGCATAAAGTCCATCACTTTTGCCAATCCTCTTAAATCATCTTCACTTTGCATAATAGATTAGTTTTGATTGTTAGTCTTGTCTTCCAAATCGGCGCCTCTTCTTTATTTTTCGTTTGCCGGAACCAGCGTAGTAATAATCATCACGATAGCCGTGATTGTTAGAAAGTATTTTGAAAATATCACTTATCAGCGATTCTTTGTTGTCGGATTGATTTTGATGATCTGAGGCTGAAGGATTCAGGGATTCATTTGTTTCTGTAACTCTCTTATGATTGACCATTTTCGAATCACCTGCTTCAATATCAAATTCAGCATTGTTTTGAAAACGTTCATGAAAAGCATTTGCAGAAAATGCCTTACCCAATCTGGAGCCATTGAACGCAATTCTGTTTTCGTGGTCAATAAAGGTTATTCCATAAATACGTCCATCATCGTTTTGTCTTATTACAACATCAATTCCTTTCTCTTTTAAATCGGCTTTGAATTGATCAATCGAAGTGGAGTTAATCAAAACCTCCTGAATAGAATCTTTAATGGATGAACGCATATTACCGGCTTTCCATAATTCTGCGGTTTGATTTATTTTCCGCTCCAAAGTAATTACGCCAACAGATTTACCAATCAGTGAGGATTTGATTGGATTGCCTTTTTTCTCCCCATTATCATCGGTTGCAACATAGACAATACCATGATAGGCTCTCCCCCTGACTTCACCTTTAACCTCTTCGGCATGAATGTTATACAATGACAGCAACGTTTTAAATTCGCCAAAACTTTGAAAACGGTAACTACTCATAATACCTTTAACCGTATTTGAAAGTTGCTTTTTAATATCTCCTGCCTGATAATCCATCTTATTGAATTGGTAAAGCTCTTTTTCTTTGGTTTTTTCTGCCGGCTTCAATCCATATTCTTTCTCCAATGCGCGGGTAATCTCTTTACTTCGTCTGTACTCAAACTTATCATTGAGTTTTCTTCCCTGTTCGTCCACCCGCAAAGAAACAATATGAATATGGTGGCGATCAATATCCTCATGCTTGTAAACAATATAGGGTTGATTGCCATAGCCCAATCTTTCCATATAGGATTGTGCAATTTCAGCAAGCTGAGCATCCGAAAGTTTATCATCGGGATGCGGATTTAAAGAGATATGGATAATCGGTTTTTCGGTCCTGATATCTTGCGGAAGATACATTTCAAAGCTTTCCATACATCTGCGAATACTAAACCTGCCATCTTCACTTTCAAACATTCGATTAGCAAACAAAACATCTGCCTCCAGCTCATCCATCTTTTTTTGATTGTAAGCCAATACACCATACAATGAGCTGCCCACATTTATTTTAGCAACCATATCAATTTTCTGTCTTATCACTATTTATTTTGATATACTTTTCCTCAAACTCTTTGGTAAGAGCAACAACCTTATGTGTTACAGTAACCAATTCCAGGGTAGCCTTTTCTAATTTATATAAAAAAGCAAGTGCCTTTTTGGGAGTCAGATGCTGGTTAATTGCTTTCACTACCTGATTGTAGTTTACACCGATGGCTCTGAATTGAGCATAGAAAGTGGTAAGTCTGCCATAATAGTCAACGGTTGGTTTATCGATATGGATAACCTTAAAAGGTTCATCAAATATCCGCTTAACAATAAAATGAGCTTTGGTCCTCATGCCTGACTGTTCAAATAATGTTAAAAACTGTTCGTGCTGGGCAGCATTAAAGCTCACCGAATACCTGAAAACGGCAGGGTCTTTCTTGGGCTTGCGTCCGGCCTTTTTCAATTGGTTATTTTTTACTTTATCTTTATCCATACTGCATTATTAAATGAATTGAACCATTAGGATTTTCGAGTTCCGAGAAAATTCATCTCCCTGAAAGGGCAAGGTTTTGAGCTGCGGAGAATATTTCGAGCAGCTCAAAACACACCTTGCTATTATCTGACGATAATAAAATTCCGTTGTTACGGAATTGAGTTTATTCTAAAAATAATTAATGCCGGAATAGTCGAAAACATATTCTCAGTCGGTCTATTTATGAAACTTTACTTTGCAAAGTAACTCAGTTCCCTTTCCATTATCAAATGAATAACAACGACTTATTAAGCCGTTAAAAGCCATCTAAAGCCTGAATGAGAAAGCTGTTGTTTTTAGTTGTTTATTTGTATCTGCATGCAAGAATGAAGTAGTGCAATCAATATTCATCGATTTACTGAACTATTGAATTCAATCATTCAGTAAGTCATGAAATCAATCATTCAATCACCCATAAACAAAACAAGATGAAAAGTAAAACATTATTCGTAGCATTTTCTACCCAAAAGGGTGGAGTGGGTAAAACCACATTCACGGTACTTGCAGCAAGCTATCTGCATTACCTTAAAGGATACAATGTAGCAGTTGTGGACTGTGATTATCCACAGCACAGCATAACGACAATGAGAAAAAGAGACAGTGAGCTGGTAAACAATAATCAGAACTATAAGATGTTAGCTTATAAGCAATTTAAAACATTGAACAAAAAGGCATATCCCGTTCTATGCGCTACACCTGAAGATGCAATTGAAACAGCAACAGATTACATCAAAAATGAGAAAGATGAAACCGACATTGTCTTTTTTGATCTGCCGGGGACAGTAAACAGCGAAGGAGTCATCAGCTCATTAGCTGCGATGGATTATATCTTTACACCCATTACTGCAGACCGGGTAGTTCTTGAAAGCACCCTCTCATTTGCAATGACTATTGATAGTCTGTTGGTACAAAACAGCGAGTTTAACTTGAAAGGTTTACACCTGTTTTGGAATCAGGTTGACAAACGTGAAAGAACTGATCTGTACGAAGTATATGAACAAACCATCAATGCGTTGGAATTAAACTTAATGACCACCTATATTCCTGATACCAAACGCTACAAAAAGGAGATGTTTGGAGAAAGCCCCTCCATTTTTCGCTCGACCCTCTTTCCTGCAGACAAACGCTTGATGCGTGGCAGCAACATGGAAGAATTAATTACTGAAATCGGATACATCATTAAACTTTAAATACAATGGCTAAAAAAGAAAACAGAACAATAGATGAAAACTTTATGAAGGAAATTATCTCTCAAGGGCTTCCCATAAAGCAAAGAAAAGTTGAGTCAAAAGAAAATAGAGAACAACAAGTTGTACCCTCAAAAACAACTCTAACAGAAAATAACTTCAACTCAAAAGATCATTTAGAAATCAAAGATTCGGATTATGAAACTCTCTTTTTTCAAAAAATGGAACTTGCGAACAGACGTTCTGTGTATGTAAGTCATTCCACACATGAAAAGGTTACTCGTATTGTAGCCTTGTTGGGTAAAGGAAAAGCAACGGTTAGCAGTTATGTTGAAACAATCCTCTTGCAGCACTTTGAAAGCCACAAAGCTGAAATCAACGAACTATATAAACAAAATCTAGAAAATCCATTATGATACTCACAATAGGAATTACAATATTAGTACTCTATTATTTGGTGATTATACTTCGTTTTAGAAATAAACAAAGGCAAACAGATTCACCAACTCAATTTATATCCGGAAGAGCTAAAAACATCATGGGTAAAAGTACTTATATTGTCGCTGATTTGAATTCAAAAGACCAAGACGATACAGAAAACAACTTCCAACCACTGGAAGTTGATTTTGAAATGGAGTATGATGATGATGAACTCATTGATTTAGAAGCGGAAGAAATGGCTATATTGGCTCAATATGATTCACAGTCCGCTCAAGGGCTCTCATTTGAGGAGATGTCTCAAGCAGTTGATGCAATCCGACAAAAAGGAATAAGTAAGGAGTCAGAACGTCAAGCTGTTCAAACCATCGCTCAAATGCAGCAAACCGATCTCTTTGAACTGATGATTGAACAAATTGAGGGCGGCAGACAGCGTGTAGCCGAAATGCTGAACAGGATTGAAAAGGAAGTTTCTCATGAAAAGATGGATATTGAAGAAGCAGATAATGTTCTTAAACAATTTGATTTGGATAAGTATTTGTAAATGAAAGACTATAGAAGGACATAATGTTGATAACCAAGAGGCAAACACTTTCTTTAATGTTTTTTTTAATCATTAGATTGTTTTATGTTTGTGGGTGAAAAATAAATATAACCAACATACGTAAATAAAGGATTTAGCTGCAAGTTTGAGCGACATCCAAAAAACATAGACCAAATAAAAATACAGGCTTGAATAATGATAAATAAAGTTGAGAACCTTGTTTCAATAGGAAAATATCGCAACTACCAAGCGACAGGACAGGTTAATTTCAAGAAGCTAACATTAATTTATGGGGACAATGGCAGTGGAAAAACAACATTGACGTCTATTTTTAGGTCACTGAAAACAAACAATCCTGACATTATTCGACACAGGGTTTCAACAAATCATACAGATGTACAATCGGCACAAATATCTCAAATTTCAACACCAAGAAATATTTTTCATACGTTTGGGGCTAATGGTTGGTCCGTAGATTTTCCAGACATAGAAATATTTGACATTCATTTTGTTAATGACAATATCTACTCAGGTTTTAACTTTAATGATGAGCACCGTAAACAATTACATCAGTTTGTTATAGGTGCTCAAGGAGTTGCAATTCAAAATCAAATTGAACAAAATAAAACAGACAAAACAAATTCAAGACAAGCACAAAGAGATCTTGAAACACAATTAGTACAACAAGTTGGAAACAACCTTACTACTGATATAATCAACCAATTTCTTACTATTCCGGCAGAACAGGCAACTAATATTAACCAACTAATTTTAAACGCAGAAACTACATTAGCTAATGCAAACTCAAACAAAATCATCCAAACACTGCAATCACTCTCAAGTCTTACAAAAATTACAACAGGTATAAACTTTGCTTCTATCATTGCAGACCTACAAACTACTTCTCAAACAATTCAAAATTCTATTTTAGAAACTTTGTTTTCTCAACACTGTCAGGATTTATCGAACAATGATCTATCGGGGTCAGAAAATTGGCTACAAAGGGGATACTCATTCTTAGAAAGTAAGCAAGCTACAAGCGAATCAAATATTTCTTGCCCATTTTGCAAACAAGCTATTGACTTCAATTCAGATATCATAACCGCTTATGCAAGTAAATTCAATACTGAATTTAACGAATTGATTCAAAGACTGCAAAGACATTTAGAATCACTTCAGAATTTTAATTTAGATTCTAATATACAAGCCTTAAATAATATCAGTCAAACAAATACTGACAGAATTAGTTCTTGGACAACGCATTTACCAAACACTGTTCAACCGCCTGTTTTTAATATAATTCCTAGCGAAGTAGATTTAAGGCTTGAGTTTCAAAATCTAATTGAATCGGTTCAACAAAAAATACAAAATCCTACAGTAGCTGTGGCTGCTGCCACAGCTACTATTTTTCAAACATCAGTACAGAGCATAAACACAAACATTGATACATATAACCGGATTGTATTAACTTATAATAGCGCAATAACAACTTTTCGTTCAACTATTCAAACCGTTACCACAGCACAACTTGAAGTAGATAGATTGATGAGAATAAAAAAGAGATTTGAAACTACAATTGATACACTTTGCAATCAGCTTATAACCGAAAGACAAAGACTCAGAAGTTTGGAAACAGCTTACACACAATTGTCACAACAACAACAAGCTGCTGCGACAACTTTTTTCAATAGTTACCAAACTCGAATAAACCACTATTTAGGCAATGTATTTAGAACCCCTTTCAGAATTGATGATGTTGTTCACGTTGCACCTCGTGGAAGAGCTACTCAAAGTCAAATTGGTTATAAACTAACGATTGACGGTAATGACATTTCATTTGAACCTAACCAATCATTTAATGCAAAAGAATGCTTGAGCGAAGGTGATAAAAGCACTATTGCTTTAGCATTCTTTTTGTCAAAACTTGATATTGACCCTAATAAACAAAACATAATTCTAATTTTTGATGACCCATTGTCTAGTTTAGACACAAATAGACGGACATATACAATTGGCATTATTAAATCATTATTTCAGCAATTAAAGCAAGTTGTAGTATTAAGCCATAATGAATACTTTTTACACGAAGTTGGCAAAGACATTGCAGCTTCTGATAAGTGTACACTTCGTATATCAGAAGATTTTGCAGTAAGAAATTCAAGAATTGAAGTTTGTGACTTAGGCGAGTTGGTTAAAATTGATTATTTCAGAAACCTTGAACGATTAGAACAATTTAGAAGTAACCCTGACATTAATTTGAAAGACACCGTATTAGGTTGGCTTAGAAATGTTTTAGAATCGAATTTGAAATTTAAGTTTTACAAAGAAATTCGAACAATGACAGGGCAGCAGACATTTGGACGTTTGATTTCCCATTTGAATAATTCTGCTGTAATTTTTAGAGATAATCCTAACAGAACAGATATAATTTCAAAGATGAATTTAATTAACGGTGTCTCTTGGAAAGCGCATCACGGTGACCCAAATCCTGATTATACAGCATTAGGTATGAATCCAAACACGATTACTCTTGCGGAACTTGACAATTTAATTCAGGACACCTTAAATCTAATAGAAACAAGGTTATGATAAAGGATAAAGCCCGAACCACTAACAGGCGTGTGGCTATGTCGGACAACGTGATTAATTGAACATTCTATCTATTATCAGCTTTTGTTGTGTATTGATAGTTTTGTGCTTTAATATCTGCCACTACATCAAGCCGCTAGACCGTCATTATCACTCTAAAAACTATACACATAATCTTAATAACATAATAAAGCCAAAAGAAATGACAAAGACAAAAACACAAAGAAAAATAACCCGTGGGATAACTAAAGAGTTTGCAAAAGCATTCAAACAAAGTGAACTTTATAAGCTTTATGTAGAACATAAAGATGAATTATTTATTGGAGTGAGGAATGATTATCTGAATTTATATTACAACTGTGATAGCATTGCTAAGGTTGAATACAAAAAACGAGAGAAAATCATTGATTACAAAATTGATCAGTATTATTTAGACGGAAATCATTACAGTAGCAAAGATGAACTAAAGCGATGCAAAATAGAAGCCAAGGACATTTGTTTATACTACGATATTATTAAAAAACACAGCAATGAAAAAGCAAGTCTTGAAAAAAAAGCCCAATCAAAATTGGTTCTTTTAAACAATGAAAATCTACATTCGAATTGGTTTTGTATCGATATTGAATATGTAAAGTCATTTAAGAATAAAATAGAGAAAGAGGATGCAGGTTTTAATGCACGATTTGATATTATCGCACTTTCCAAAATGAAACCACACAAGGTAGCTCTGATAGAATTAAAATATGGTAGCGGCGCCATTGGTGGAAGAAGTGGAATCTATAAACATGTTGCAGATTTTAGTAAATTTTGCGAGTTAGGTTATTTTGAAAAACAATTAAGAGAAGAAATTATTGAAATTGTAAAAAGTCAAAAAGAGCTTGGAATAACAGTGCCATTCGAAACACCCGAAAAGTATGATATATTATCGCCTGAATTTTACTTTATTACATTAGACAATAATGCGAAAAGTGTAAATGCAAGCACACCCCAGCAAACAATGGCAGGTTACCTTTTCAATGACAAGCGTTGGGGTTGTAAAAGATTAACAAGTAAAGATTCAGTTGAGAAAAAGTTTGGTGATATTACAAGAAAAGACAATAAGTTTTTCGCCACCTTTTTATTTTCAAAAGCAACGCTTGAAAATATTGAAATTGCGGATATAATTGATGGTATATATGATGAAAGAATTTTACCTATATGAAAATAACAATCCATAGAGGAACAAATCAAATAGGAGGTTGCATTACTGAAATAGAAAGTAATGGCTATAAGGTTTTTATAGACTTCGGAGAGCAGTTGCCAGGAACAGAGGCTGTGGAATTAGGGGCAATAAATGGGTTAACCTGTGGTGATATTTCTAAAAGTGCACTTTTTATAACACATTATCACGCTGACCATATTGGGAAGATTAGTGATGCACTTCCTGATTTACCAATATACGTTGGCAAAACTGCACTTAAGATTTTTAACTGTCTTGAAACTAGATTGTCCTACATACCAGACCCAAACGAGGCTGCAAGGCACAAAAGAATTGTTGAGCGTATTAAGACAATTAATACTTTTGAGGCATTACAAAGAATTGAGATAGGGGGAATTACTGTTACGCCACTATTTGTTGATCATTCCGCTTATGATGCTTATATGTTTATTGTCGAGGCTGATAACAAACGAATACTTCACACGGGTGATTTTCGTGGACACGGGTTTAGAAGTAAGGGGCTTATCCCAACATTAAAAGCCTATGCCAAAAACATTGACTTCATAATTTCTGAAGGTTCAAATATTCAACGTCCAAATGCCACAATTCAAACGGAACAAGAATTGCAAAAAGATTTTGAATTGCATTTCAGAGAACACAAATACAGCTTTGTTTTAGTTTCTTCTACGAATATAGACAGAATTTTCGCATTGTACCATGCCTCAAAAAATGCAAAACGTTGTTTTGTGTGTGACAGTTATCAGACTAATATTTTAAAAATTGTTTCAGAAAGTCATAAGCAATACACTAAGTTTTATGATATAGATTTCAACCAAAAAACAAGCCCTGCGGGTCGTTTCTTTGAATTAAAACGTAAAGGACAAAATCCATTTTCTTTCGTTGGTAAATTAAAATCGTATTTAGAAAAACATGGTTTTTGTATGCTTATACGCTCAAATGATTCATTTCAACCTCTTATCACTGAATATGCTAAATCAAATGATTCAAAAGTATTTTATTCAATGTGGAACGGTTATTTGGATCGCAATAAATCTGCTTTTAATGAATCGTTGTTCAATTTTGTGAAGCCTTATGAGATCGAGTACATGCACACAAGTGGCCATGCTGATTTGGAAACACTAAAGTCGGTTTTTGAAACAGTTAAACCCAATGGTGGCATTATACCTATTCACACAGAAGCTCCCGAAAAATTCAAAGAATTATTTCATGAACAAATTAATATAATTCTTCTTCAAGATGGAGATGAGTTTGATGTAAAATAAAAAAGTAGGAAAGCAAAACACCTGAAATGTTAAAAGCGGAAATAATTCTACAATTTGAATACTTCTATTAAATTTAAAGTTTCTACATCTTAGAAGACTTATCCTACAAAAGACGTGTAGTCTAAACTCTAAATCGTTAGATTTAATTAATAAAAATATAAGACTTAGTACTTATGAATTTAATGAGTTAACACAAGAGGATGAAATAACACATAATGATTCATCCTCTTTAAATTTTAGACCTAAAATATTTTCTACTATTTACCCAAACAGCCTCTCACTCTCACTAAATTTCTCTGACAAACCCTGCATATCCTCGCTAATTTTATTATTGGTTATTCGGGCATAAATCTGAGTTGTTTGAATATTGGTGTGACCTAGCATTTTACTTACTGTTTCAATCGGAATCCCTTTGGAAAGGGTTATTGTTGTTGCAAACGTGTGTCGCGCCAGATGAAAGGTCAGATTTTTATCTATTCCACACAAATCTGCAATTTCTTTTAGGTAAGCGTTAAGCTTTTGATTACTCAACACCGGTAAAGCCTTATCGTCTGGAAGCATTCCGTCATACTTCTCTAAAATCTTTTTCGGAATATCCATCAATGGCACATTTATATTTATCCCTGTTTTTTGTCGCTTAGTCATTATCCAGATGTTTCCATCAAAAGCTACACAAAGATGTTTCTTTGTTAGATCTTTTACATCAATATAGGATAATCCAGTAAAACATGAAAAGATGAATACATCTCTAACTTGCTCTAATCGTTTAGCAGTAAACTTCTTTTTCATTATTTTATTAAGCTCTTGTTCAGACAGATATCCTCTATCAACCTTTTTAAGGTTAATCTTGTAATTGCCAAATGGATCATGGACAATAATTCCATTGTTGCGAGCTAGAATAAAAATTCGTTTAAAGAATTGCATAAACTTTGCCATCGTATTATGGCTTACTTTTTCATGAGTCAACAAATAAACTTCAAAGTCGCGGATAAACATATCATTTATTGATTTTATTGCCATATCAGAAACTCGATGTTTCTTTTTAATAAAATTAGCAACATGCTTTCTAGTTACCTTATATTTCTGCAAGGTTGCAGCAGACTTAGAAATTCCAACCAATGATTCAACATCTCGATTATGTTTATCAAAAAGATTTAGAATAGTTTCTCCACTTTCATCAAGCCCCAAGAACTCACCTTTAATTCTTTCCGGTGTTACCACATCAAATCGCTGCAGATCATGATAAATCCGGTGCAAAGAGGCCTTAATATCATCTAATCTCGCATTTTTACTTCGACTCTCAGAATCGGCACCAATAATCTTGTTCGCCTTTACATTCCATCGGGAATCTTTAACGTACACCTTTGTGTTGAATCTCGCTTCAACACCATCAATAGTAATTCTGCACATAATGGGGCATGTTCCATCACTTCTTCTTTTGTCTCTTCTTATAAAAAAAAGAATGCTAAATGTACTTCTCATAACTCATTTTTTTAAATACAAATGTAAATTAATACTATAAAATTGAGTTACATACGCATCTGCCAATCGTGGACAACAAACTGCCAATGTTGGACAATTCGTACCCCCTGATAGTGTTTTTACATAAGGGGTACGATTTGGGAAATATAAACTGACTTTTTCTGTCTATTTACGGTCTTTCTTGTCAGCCATTACCACATAAAAAAACCGCTCAAATCTCTCAATTTGAACGGTTTGTCTATCTTCTGTCACCTTTTGTCTTAGGCTCTCAGCGGAGAGAGAGGGATTCGAACCCCCGGAAGCTCGCACTTCAACGGTTTTCAAGACCGCCGCAATCGACCACTCTGCCATCTCTCCCAAAAATCGAGTGCAAAGATATGATTAATTCCCATAAT
>JAQVZQ010000371.1 GCA_028708095.1 Dysgonamonadaceae bacterium | reverse complement strand
GGACATAAAAGAAAATTGACTTTTGAAAATTATTATCCTTACTCAAAATCAACACAATACATTGATGAAACAATTGGAAATAAAATTCAGAATATAATTATTGAAAAAATTCAAGGATTAAATGAACCCGATTTAGATACACAAATAGCCTTAAATATACAAAATGTAAATCGGTGGAAAATTGAATTTGACATTTTAACGAACGATTTCAAAAAAGAAGAACTGGGAAAATTTATTGACGCTATAATCACCCTTGAAGAGACAAACCAAAAAAATCCGAATATCGAGAATATCTTTTATGATGCTTCAAAGTTTATTGCGAAATATGATAAAGCTCAAGCTCTAAAGTATTATGCCAAATATATTTACTATGACCTAAAATCAGTAAAATTTGACAATAAGGAATTTTCAAAAACAGTTCAAAAATCATTATTCAAATCCGATGAGCAAATCAACGATTTTAAAGAAATTATTGCAGAACTAATTGCCACAAAAGATATTCAAACAGCCTTAGAAAAAATTTCAACCATTTATGTTTCAAAGAGGAAAAAGATACAGCTTGACCTTTCAGAAATAGAAGAAGTTGAGCAAAAACATGAAGGTACAGTAGAGCTATTAAATGAATATTTAAAAGATGAAAAAGAAAAACACGAAACGGAAATAGTTGATAATTCGGATGACAATACTGAAATAACAATAGTTTCTTCCAAAGAAAACAATTCAATATTTATTTCCGAAATTAGTATGGGACAAGTTCAAGAGGAGCTTGTTAAAATGATTATAAATAATTCGTTTGAGATTCATCAAGCAGAAGTTGATAAATTTGCCACAGCTAATGGAATGTTTAAAAATCAATTAATTGATAGCATTAATGAGGCATGTGTAGGACATTTAGACGGCGAAGCATTGATAGAAGAAGATGATGAAAATTACATAATTGAAGAATCTTATTACAAAGAAATTGCAAAATAAATTATGGTATTAAAAATTAAAGAAAAAGAAGCAACAGCAATTATAAATTCTCTTTCAGGAGGAGTTGTGCCAAGAATAGGAGTTCAACATATTACGGTTGGCAGGCAATTAGAAATTGAAGCTTTTACACAGGCTTTAGACGATGTGAAAAATGGTCATAGCATGGTTAAGTTTTGGATTGGAGACTTTGGTTCGGGGAAATCTTTTATGCTTCATTTGCTTAACACAGTTGCTACTAAACAAAAATTTGTTGTTTCCAATGCTGATTTTACCCCAGATAACAGACTTTATTCAAATGATGGTAAAGCACTCGTTTTGTATAGTGCCATAATGGATAACATTGCAATCCAAACAAAACCAGAAGGTGGGGCATTACCAACTTTACTTGATAAATGGATTGAACAAGTAGTATCAAATACAGCACAGGTCAACAATATTCCAATTACAGAAATTAGAGACGAAAAATATTTCAACCTGATTCAGTCAAACATTATGCAAACAGTTAATGAGGTAACTGAAACAGGTGGTTTTGATTTTGGCGTAGTCGTTATTAAATACTATGAAGGCTATATCAAAAATGATGAGTTTCTACGTCGCAGTGCTTTGAAATGGTTAAAAGGAGAATACAGCACAAAGACAGAAGCTCGTCAGGATTTAGGCGTTCGTGAAATTGTAAATGATTTGAATTATTACGATATGCTTAAAAATTTTTGTCGTCTTTTTGTAAGCATTGGTTATAGTGGTTTTATGATAAACCTTGATGAAGCAATTAATTTGTATAAGATTTCAACTGCAAATGTAAGAGCTAAGAACTATGAGAAAGTTCTTACAATATTCAATGATTGCTTTCAAGGCAAAGTATCAAACTTGTTTATCAACTTTGCTGGAACAAAGGAATTCTTAGAAAATGAAAGACGTGGTTTATTTAGTTACGATGCCCTAAAATCTCGTTTGGAAACAAATAAGTTTGAGACTTTAGAATATAGAGATTTGGCACAACCTGTTATAAAACTTGTTCCGCTAAATCATAATGAAATATTTGTTTTGCTTAAAAAGCTTAAGGAAATTTTCGACACGAACTTTAATGTCAGCATAAACATTAATGATAATGACATTCAATCCTTTATGGAGGAAATGTTTAATAAGCCAGGTGCGAGTGAATTTCTAACACCAAGGGAAGTTATTCGCGATTTTTTGAATATTCTTAGCATTCTAAGACAGAATCCAAGTGCAGATAAAAAAACTCTGATTTCAGATATTGAGATTGCGGACGAAAGACCTGAAGAAACTTTAGTTGATGGAATAGAAGAACTGTAAAACAATGTCTTACGATTTATTATCAGAACCCATACGAAAATATATCCGTGACAAACGGTGGGAATCGTTGCGACCAATTCAAGCCGCAGCAATTTCTAAAATTATTTCAACTGATAATAACTACATACTTGCATCTCGAACAGCATCTGGAAAAACAGAAGCTGCATTTTTGCCTATTCTTTCAAAAACAGATTTCAATTCAATTGGAGTACAGGTACTTTATGTTTCCCCTTTAATTGCACTGATTAACGACCAGTTTTATCGAATAGAGGATTTGTGTAAAGACTTAGAAATTTCCGTTACCAAATGGCATGGGGAAGCAAAAAAATCATTAAAGACTAATCTGATAAAAAATCCAAACGGCATTGTTTTAATTACTCCTGAATCTTTAGAAGCAATGTTTGTTAATGCTCCTTACAATATATCAACACTGTTTGGAAACTTAAAATATATCGTAATTGATGAAATTCATTCTTTTCTTGGTGTTGATAGAGGTTTGCAATTAATGTCAATTCTTTCAAGGATTCAACAAGTCAATAAATCTAAAATTGTAACTATTGGCTTGTCGGCAACAATTGGAGATGATAATTATATTGAAGCAAAACGTTTAACGGGTGATATTGATTCAACAAAAATATTGTTAGACAGAACAAAAAAGGAAACGGAAGCTAAATTCAAGTATTTTAAGAATAGTTCTGCTGAGTTATCTTTGGATTTGTTGAAGGATTTATACAAAGAGACAGCATCAAACAAAGTGTTGATTTTCCCGAATAGTCGTGGTAGAACAGAAGAAGTTGCTGTAAAGCTACGCAAAATCTCAGATAGAGTAAACGGTCATAAGTTCTATTACTCCCACCACTCTTCAGTTGATAAAGAAATCCGTGAAAGTATTGAGCACTTTGCTAAAAGTAATGAACGATTTAATTTTTGCATTGCTTGTACTTCAACTTTAGAACTAGGTATTGATATTGGTACAGTAGATAAAATAGTACAAATAGATTCCACACATTCTGTGTCGTCATTAGTTCAAAGGATTGCGCGTAGTGGTCGTCGTGAAGGTGAAAAAAGTATTGTAAATTTGTATGCTACAGATAAATGGAGTTTATTA
>JAQVZQ010000370.1 GCA_028708095.1 Dysgonamonadaceae bacterium | reverse complement strand
GCGAACACCTTAATTATGAGTGGTACTACAGGATATGGTTATACTGGTGGAGGACTGCTCTTTTTGGACAGGGAGAATAACTCCAGTGTATTGCTCAATGATTCCGCTATTGCTACTGACCAATCGACTATGAGTTTAGTTCCGTTACCTTCCAGAAGGGTTATAGGAGGAACCACTACTTATCCTGGTACTGGAGGTGAAAGAAAAGCAAAAGAGGCAGAATTATACATAATGAACATTGACTCTAAAAAGGTTGAGTGGAAAAAGGCAATAATGCCCAGAGTTCAATCCTACACAGATATGTGTATAAATCCCGATGGATTAGTATATGGTATTGCAGATAGAAAAATATTTTTTGTTTTCAACACAAAAACGAAAGAGCTCATCTACAAGAGGGATTTAATGCCAGAATTTGGTGTTACCGCTTATGGACAAAGTCCAAGGGTATTTGTGCACGGTGCAAACAAAGAGGTCTACATCCTTTTTAATAAAGGCATTGCAGAAGTAGAACCCAATACTTTTAAAATATCCTTAATGGCTACTTCTCCCGTTCCTATTGAAGGAGGAGGAGATTTTCTTGATGGCCGAATTTATTTTTTTGGAGGCTCTCATCTTTTCAGTTATAAGGTACCTTGATAATTGTTTGATAAGCCTATAAAAATACAGAGAAACGTTTATTATAAAAAATAGAGGCAGTTATTAATTGACAACTTCTGTGTATTTAAATTCAAGTTTGTTTTAAAGTGAAAATATTGTTAAGCCTTAATGATTGTATCGAAATAAGTATCATTAGAAACATGTTAAAGTAAAGAATTTTTATGGATATTGTGAAATTATAAATAAATGCCGTATATTTATGGCATAAACAATAAAATAGCTGTCAAGTAAAAACATATTGATTATGAAAAAAGCATTTTACACATTATTTTTTACATTCATAGTGATGTCCATTGTTATTTTCGCATCATGTTCAGATGAGGAGGTAATTGAAGAAATACCTGATGATGACGAGCAAGTCGAAGAGCCTATTGAAAAACCAATTCGCGACCCTTATAATCCAAAGACAGCTTTTAAAGATCACGGCGTTGCCACTCCTATCAGCAATCACAGAGGCACCGTTGCTACTATAGATGGCAACGGTAATAATGTAGTACTTATCTGGCTTTTTGACCATACAGGAGGCTATGCCTTATTAATGATAGATGCCGAAACAGGTAAAAGCGAACAGTTTAAAATGCCTTTCCCATTGGGTGGTGACACGCCTTATACATCCATTTTATCAACTGATAATAAGTTCTATACTTTATTTAACGGAAACTTTGTTGAATTTGATCCTGTAAAGAGAGCATTTACTTTTCATTCATCGGTGAAAATGAAAATGGCGATGAGCATGACCGAAGATATTAACGGAGTAATATGGGCTGCTACTTATCCCAATAGTGGAGTTGTATCATTTGATCCAAAAAAACGTGAAATCAAGGATTATGGCTATTTATATAAACAAAACTGGGCTCAATATCCGAGATACATAGCTACAGATGATACTGGTTGGGTATACTTCGGCTTGGGTGAAACGGCAAGCCAAATTATTGCTTTTAATCCAAAATCTAAAGAAGCAAAACCAATGCTTGGTGAATCGGAACGCAAGCGTGGAATTGCTTATGTTTACCGTAATCAAGATGGGAAAGTGTATGGGCAGTCACTTCCAGGTAAAAATGAGGTGTGGTATGAATTTTACAATGGTGTGCGACGTGTAATTTCTGATCATAATGCCAAACCTGTACCGATGATTACAGGCAGTCAAGCTCTTTTTCACAGAGATTTTCCTGATGGAAAGAGGATAGATGTTTGTGACCTCGTAGACTATAGATTAGTAGTGAGTGGTAAGGAGGTGAGTTTTACATATACCAGTGAGGGTGCTCATGTAATGGCAGTAGCTACATCATCCGATGGTAATATAGTTGGAGGAACAGCTTTCCCGATGCGTTATTTCAGCTACAATCCTAAAAAAGACTCATGGTATAATCGTGCAGCACCAGGACAATTTAATGCACTCACTCGTCAGGATAAATCTCTTTTCTTTGGTGTTTATCCTTCAGGTGTTTTACTTAATTGGAATGGAGGCAACACTTTAAAATTAAAAACATGCACTCCAGATATACACCGTCCACATCGTCTCTTAGCCTATCCCAATAGCGATGCTTTAATTTTAGGTGGTACTCCAGCTTATGGTTATACAGGAGGAGGATTGCTCATTTGGTACACAAAAGTTAACGCTGGTCAATTACTCAAAGATACTGATATTGCCGAGGACCAATCAACCATGAGTTTAGTGGCCTTACCGCCCAGTGAACTTTTAGGTGGAACCACTACTTCTCCAGGCACTGGTGGAGAAAAAAAAGCAAAAGAAGCCGAACTGTATATTATGAATATTAATTCAAGAAAAGTTATATGGAAAAAACCCATTATACCTGGAGTTCAATCTTACACAGATATGTGTATGAATCCCGATGGATTGATATATGGCATTGCAGATAGAAAAATGTTTTTCGTTTTCGATTCAAAAAAGAAAGAGATCATCTACAAAAAGGATCTTGTTCCAGAGTTTGGTGTTACCACATCTGGACAGAGTCCAAGAATATTTGTGCACGGAGCTAATAAGGAAATATATATACTTCTTAGCAAAGGTATAGCAGAAATAGAACCCAAGTCTTTTAAAATAACTTTACTGGCTACGCTTCCTATTTCTATTGGTGGAGGAGGAGATTTTTTTGATGGGCGCATTTATTTTTTTAGTGGCTCTCATCTTTATAGTTATGAAGTTCCGTGGTAGTTATCTTAGGTCATAATTTATTATATCTTCAAGCATACACATAAATGCATATATAAAAGTAAAAGAGATTTCAAGTTTATTTATTCTTTGAAAAGAATGCATTATTTGTTCATTTCAATTAGCCTGTTTTGTTTGACAAAAACATGATGAATGATATAATTTAATCTGCGAACTTAACCATTGTCTCGCAATGAGAATCATGAAAGATATTGCTTTAAGATAGATATTTATTTAATATATTGTGAAAACATGCATAAATAATGTATCTTTATAATATAAATAAAAATTAGCCATCAAAAAGAACACACTTATTATGAAAAAAATATTTTATATACTAACTGTTGCATTCATGACGATGGCTGCTATCTTCTTCATAGCATGTTCATCCGAAGAGATTATTGAAGATATTCAAGATGATAAACCTACTGATGGTACATATAACAAAGAAACTGCATTTAAAGATCATGGTGTTGCCTCCCCTATAAGCAATCATAGAGGTACCGTTGCTACTATAGATGGTAATGGTAATAATGTTGTGTTGATATGGCTCTTTGACTATACAGGAG
>JAQVZQ010000369.1 GCA_028708095.1 Dysgonamonadaceae bacterium | reverse complement strand
CAAGGCAATAGGCTTGCCAGAGACTAAGATCCACTTAAGCGTCATTCATTCGGGTGGCGTTTTTGTATATCGCGTGACACTTGAGCGAAAAAGCGAACGGTAATTTTTACGTTCGCTGAAAAGTATGGTTATCAAGGTCAAAACTGGCCACAAATGCTTAACGTAGTAAAATCTAAATAATTTGATTATTCTGAGGTCATCAATATCAGTTCCAGCTTGAGGGGTAACTTGAGGGGTAGCTTGGGGGGTATGGAGTCACGACATTAATCAACAGCAATCAGATCTGTAGACTTAAACGCTTCATTGTATGTGCGATACAGATTTTATCTTTTCTACCGCTCATGTTCCGTTTCTACCACCTATGTTCCGACAGGGTGGTAGTAAGGTGGTAGAAAGTATCTATATGAGTTTTGTGGTTACTCAGTTAAAAATATCTGCCACCTGTGGGAATTCTTAGCTTCCGTTTTGGAGTGTTTCTATTATGCTATATGCAACTAAAAGTCTCGCGTAAAACAGCATTACAAAACACTATTAGTAAAAGATAACGAGTTTTGCAGCAACAAGAGTTATTCACAACTTGAAGGGTATTACGTGATTTGAACTCCAATTAAAGTTTTCGTGATTAAATTTGTAGCTTATTAGTTTTTGTGTCCAATTTTACGTTTAAGAACTAAGATTGATTAAGAATAAAGTTGGCTCTTTTCAAAAAATGATCGGCATCCATTCTAAGACGGTTTTAATTCCAAATTTCGACAAGTTATGTTTCAGAATATTCATTGATATTATTATCATTGATTTATATACTATGATATGAGCGTGTGGCAAGATTTTGCGCTTGTGTATCGCAAGTGTTGACTAAAATGGTGAGTACATTAGCTCATCATGCACTTCTATGCCTGTTTTACAGTGACATTTGATCTAGGGAATATGTTTATCTGCATAATGAGTTGCCACACGCTTTTTTTATAAGGTAGGTATAATGAATAAGTTTTGTAACATTACCACAAGAAATGAATTAGCTGACTTTTTGAAAATACCTCGTAAAAAATTGACTCATATTTTGTATGTTAAAAAAGTAGATAATTATTATGTTTCATTTGATATACCAAAGAAAAACGGTGGAGTAAGACGTATAAATGCTCCTATAGATGATTTAAAAACGGTTCAGAAAAAACTTGCTTGTGCTTTGTGGGAATGTCAGAAGGATATCTGGCAAGAAAGAAACATTATTCCTAATCTTTCCCATGCTTTTGAAGAGAATAAGAGTATTATCACAAACGCACAAGTTCATAGAAATAAATTTGTTTTACTCAATATTGATTTAGAAAGTTTTTTTGATAGTTTTCATTTTGGGAGAGTATTAGGATATTTTGAAAAAAACAGGCACTTTCGATTGCCAAAGGAAGTCGCAACAGTAATATCTCAATTAGTTTGTTACAACGGTCATTTGCCTCAAGGGGCACCTAGTTCTCCTATTATTACAAATATGATATGCCAGATACTTGATTATAGATTATTGAGATTGGCCAAATGTTACAAACTAGATTACACAAGATACGCTGATGATTTATCTTTTTCGACTAACAATAGAGCATTTATAAGTAAAATGCCTGAATTTATGTTGAGCTTGTTGAAAGAGATAAAGAGCTCAGGGTTTAATATAAATGATAAAAAAACCAGGCTGCAATTAAAGGATTCGAAACAGAAGGTTACTGGTTTAATTGTAAATAAAAAAGTAAATGTTGAACGAGAATTTAACAAAAACACTAAAGCAATGGCCCATCGTTTGTATTCACAGGGAGATTTTTATATCAATGGAAATGAAGGAGCAGTTAACCAACTCGAAGGTCGATTTGCATTTATAAACCAACTAGACAAGTACAATAATAAGATTGATAAGTCAGGAAGACACAGTTTTAGAACGCTGAACAGCAGAGAAAAAGAATACCGATTATTTCTGTTCTATAAGTATTTTTATGCGAGTAATAAACCCATAATTGTAACTGAAGGCAAAACTGACATTGCATATTTGAAGTCTGCCCTAAAGAACTTATACATGAAGTATCCGAAACTGATAAAATTAGACGGTGAAGGGACATTTGAACTTAAGATATCCTTTCTAAGAAGATCAAAAAGATTTAGTTATCTTTTTGGTGTAAGTGCTGATGGTGCGGATTCAATGATTAGCCTTTATCGTTTTTTTGATTCGAAGTCTGGAGACAAGAATAATTATCCTGATTTATATGGTTGCTTAGAGAAAAAATGCAATTGCCAACCTAGGAATCCGATTATTTTTCTTTTTGACAACGAATTAGGGAATAGCAGTAAACCGCTATCTAAGTTTGTAAGCCAAGTAAATTTGGATGATCATCAACTATGTGAGCTTAATAATGAATTATGGACTAAATTGAAAGAAAACTGCAATTTGTATCTAGCAACAATTCCGCTTCCTAAAGATAAGAATGAGTGCGAGATAGAAGATTTGTTCCAAGATAATACTTTACGTAATAAGATAAATGGAAAGACATTTACACGTCAGAACAATTATGATACTAGTAAATATTACGGCAAGCAACTGTTTTCCGAATATATCTCGAAGAACTACAAGAATATAGATTTTAGCGGTTTCAACAAAGTACTAGATAACTTGAACTTAATTGTTGATCATTTCAAAATGTAATAAAGATGACACTGCCAGATTACGCACAATAGTTAGCAACTATGTTTGATTTTGAAAATTGCTTTATCTCGTCGCACATCATTGGATTCGATAAGCCAGCAATGTAGTTTTTGTTTACCACTTATAGAAGAATAAAGAATAATATCATCTTTCATTGATTAATTTATTGGACTTGACTGATTGATCACTATTCTTTTCAAATTGATAGTTTTCTTTTTGATCAATCAAAGCTTTGAATCGGTGGATCATTTTGCTGAATGTCTATGGTTATATCACAAGTATTATAATGAGGAACGATTAAGTCAAGTCCGAAATGTTGGTGTAAATTCACTTCCGGCAATTCCTCTCACTACTTGACGACTTGCAAGTGATCTGCCCGCTGGGCAAGCGCCTGTCGTCTGGCTTCATCCCGTTCTTCGAAATAGCAGTCCATATTGAAATACTTCTTGCCATTGATCCACTTTTCATGGTGTTCCATCAGAACCGATCCCATCAATCGAATCAAGCTCTGGTCATTGGGAAAGATCCGAATGACCCGTTCCCGACGTCTGAGTTCTTCGTTTAGCCGTTCGATTCCATTGGTCGTCCTCAGGCGTTTGCGATACGGCTGTGGCAGGGCAAACACCGCTGTAATATCATCAAAAGCCTCGTCCAATAATCCCATAGCCTTAGGAGCTGTTTCCTCATAGATCGCCAGCATCCGCTCCTTGCGGGATTTGGCTT
>JAQVZQ010000368.1 GCA_028708095.1 Dysgonamonadaceae bacterium | reverse complement strand
GCGGTGGTCTGGGGATGCACTATACCAGTGTACCTAACATAATGAAAGTTATCCAACCGCTTTTCATGAACGAATTGGAAGAAGTTTTTGCTAATGGTTTTGATAATGCCAAGAAACTCGACCAACTTCTTATTCGCATTTCCAAAATAAAATTTTTTGACCCTGCATGCGGAAGCGGTAACTTTCTAATTATTACTTACAAAGAACTTCGTCGGTTGGAAATACGTATCTGGAAACGCATGACCGAACTGACTGGGTTACGATTGTTGCCCTATTCGAATATTTCAATCAATCAGTTTTATGGAATAGAATTGGATGGTTTTGCGCATGAACTGGCAATGCTCTCCCTCTGGCTTGCCGAACATCAGATGAATGCCGAGTTTTCACGTGTATTTGCTGATGTGAAAATTGATGCACTACCTCTTAAAAACATCAATACAATTGTACAAGGCAATGCCTGTCGGGTTAACTGGAACGAAGTATGCCCGCACAAACCGGAAGAGGAGGTATATGTGTTTGGTAATCCGCCATATTTAGGTAGTGGACTTCAAGAAATAAAACACAAGGAAGATATGGCGTTAGTTTTTAAAATAATTAAAGACTATAAAAAGTTAGATTATATTTCCTGTTGGTTCTATTTAGCGTCACAATATATTTCAGACTCATCAAGTTGTTTTTCGTTTGTAACAACCAATTCTATATGCCAAGGAGAACAAGCTCCATTATTATGGCAATTGATTTTCAAGTACAATACGGAAATATCTTTTGCATATAAACCCTTCATATGGAGAAATAATGCAAAGCACAACGCTGCTGTATTTGTGACAATTATCGGTGTTAGAATTAAAAACAAAAAATCAAAGTACTTATATGATAATGAAGTGGTAAATAAAGTTGAAAACATAAACTCATACTTAATAAATTATAAGGATATCTTCATTTTTCCTAAAAATAAATCCATAGCCAAGTATCCAGAAATGATAAAAGGAAGTTCCCCTGGAGATAATGGAAATCTTTTATTAAATCAAATGGAAAAAGAAAAATTAGAAACTGAACATCCAGAAAGCAAGGAGATTATTAAAAAATATTATGGGGCTGATGAGTTTGTTAACTCCAAAATTCGATATTGTTTGTGGATTGAGGAAGATAAAATTGATTTGGCCTATTCCATTCCTTTTATTAAAAGCAGATTGGATAAATGTGAAATATTTCGTTCCAAAAGTAAGAAAGCTGCAACTAGAAAAAAAGCTGCAACCCCATATTTCTTTGACGAACGAAAATATAAAAAACTCCCATCAATTATTGTACCACAAACTGGTTCTGAAAAGAGAGAATATCTACCACTTGGTATATTAGATGAAAATTGCATTATATCTAACGCCGCAAGAGTAATTTACAATGGAAATATGTTGTTACTAGGATTACTAATTTCAAAAATTCACATGGTTTGGATTAGGTCAATTGCTGGCAGATTGAAGAACGATATGCAGTACTCAAATACTCTATGTTATAACACTTTTCCTTTCCCCCCACTTACTGAAATAAAAAAAAGAGAGATAGAAGCTTTGGCGGAAGAGGTATTACTTACGCGTCAGCATCACACTGAGAAAACGCTTGCCCAAATGTATGATCCTGGCAAAATGCCGCAAGACCTTCACGAAGCACACCATACTTTAGATCTGGCTGTTGATAGTTGCTACCCAGGCGCACCATTCAAAAGTGATGAAGAGAGGCTGGAAGTGCTTTTTAAGATGTATGAGAAGATGGTAGATAAATAATTATTGAAGTTATGACAATCAGTGAAGTAGTTACAGTTATACCTACAGTGACATCAAAAGACAATTTGGATAGAGGCTTGCTTATAAAATATTTAGATGTAATTGAGGATAACTATGTAATAATACGAACATATTTAAAAAGATATGAAATGTCAAGATTTCTGTATTATGCATGTCTATTTTATGATAGATTTGCAATTCCAACAAAATATTACATAGATTTTGACGATTTCAAGTACTTTAAAAAGTATTTTACCTTATATAAAAAAATTGAATTGGAGGTCAATTTTTATGTAAATATTCTTTCTTTAGAATTAGATTTGGTTCTGTGGGAGTTATATGATTCTTTAAATCATGATAATCCGATTGACATTCAGAATTATAGAAAAAGAATAAATTTGATTCACGAAAAATCATTACAGTTGAAAACTGATGATTATATTGAGAAATTGAAGGAATATTTGGGAAAAAAGGAAAAAATCGAAAGTTTCTTATGCGGAGTTGAAGAAAGACAACTGAAAATAAATGTCTCTTTTACTATCCCAATAGTTCCTCTGAAGCAAAAAACAATTGTCAATACGAAATATTTAAATAAAGAAATTCAAATATCTTTTAGACCAAATATTTACAACAACACCTTCGTAGATGTATCTGAAGGCACTTTTCCTGTAAAACAATCAAAATCAAACTGGCAACAAGGCATTACTTACGTATCTGTGGAAATTTCTGGTTTTGTCGATTTGTTAATAAAAGATTCGAGCCTATTTGTAGAAATAGATAGTGATGATGACAATCATGCCCATAATCTTTATAGATATCTGTACTATTTATTATCTGAAACTTTATGGAATCTAAAAATAAATAATTTATTATGTAAATCCAATTGGCTTATAGAACCTAATGACATAGAGAGTGTCACATATGAAGTTGTAAGCTGCCAAAATAGAATTGAATGGAAGTATTTCCCCTCTAAAAGTCCTTTAATTATAGAGGGCTTAAAGGATGAAACTCAATTTTTATCAATTGATTTGACAAAGCATACTTATTGGTTTCAAAAATGCTTGATTTTGTCTAAAGACTATTTATCTTTAGGAAATAGTAATTTGTCAATCTTTTGGCTAAATATAGGTATAGAATCATTTTTCGAACAAAAGTTATCAGAAATTTGTAGTAGTAATGATATAGACGAAAGTACTTATAAAGAAGATTATTATCAATTAGCTAAGGCTGAATTACAAAAAATAAATTCAAAAAGCATTTACAAACAAATAATCTGGCCTAAGCCATTATTTAAATTTTCTTCAGTTTTTAAGACATTAAAGAAATTGTCTAAGGGCGGATTTTTAAATTGTTCTCTAAAAGACTTACTGTCTTGTTACGATGCTATTTCTAAACATCGTAATAAATTATTTCATGGTAGTATAGATTCACTAATTGAAGTAAATGATGCAAAAAAAGCAATTTCATCATATGAGTGGATTATCAATAATTACATTTTAAATAAGCAATGATCAAATCTAATATCGTCGACATCACCTACCAACAAACCGGATCTGCAAGCAATACTAACGAATTAGGTATGCGGGAAATGCAGGCAAAAGTCTATGTTGCACGCGAGAAACAATA